>JAXDCU010000447.1:0-4144 GCA_034677645.1 Verrucomicrobiia bacterium | reverse complement strand
CCGATCTCCACTGGCACGGGCTTTCCGCTGTCACGGACCGCCTTCTCAAACGCGCGGTTTGCGAGAACCGCGGGTCGGAAACCAGGTTCGAGCCGCGGCGTGATTCGCGGGGCGATCAGGAAGGCGTCGTGTGTTGGCATATAACGCGGGCATTTTGCAGTAACGCTCTCGGCCATTCCAAGTGAAAACGAAGGCCAGGCCGAGATTTGGCTTGTTGCTGGGCTTGTGTTTGCTGATGATCAAGCCAGCCGGGGTCGGGGCCGAAGCGTCGTCCGCCGGACTCCGTTCAACCAGACAGAGCTTATGCCGTTGTACCGCGAGCAACACCTTCAAGAGATATCGCAGCAGTTCCAGATTTACGGCCAGATTCTCCACGCCGAACCGTGCAAGATCGGGCATATCAATGAGACTTACACCGCCACTTACGACCAGGGCGGCGTGCTGGTTCGTTACGTGCACCAAAGAATCAACCAATCGGTGTTCCGCAATCCCGTCGCCGTGATGGACAACTTGGTGCGTGTTACGGCCCACTTGCGGCGCAAGCTTGAGACTGGTGGCGCCCGGCAGATCACGCGGCGCGCTCTTACGATAGTGCCCACGAGGGATGGAAGGGCATACTACTGCGACGGCAATGGTGAGTTCTGGCGGACATTCGTGTGCGTCGAGCGCGTTCAGTCGTTCGAGAGCATTCAAAGCCCCGCCCAGGCGTACGAAGCTGGCAAAGCATTCGGAGAGTTCCAGTCAATGCTGGCCGACCTGCCGGGAGAGCGCCTGCATGAGACAATCCCCAACTTCCACAACACCCGACTCCGTTTCGCCACATTGCGCAAGGCGATCGAAGATGACAGCCATGGCCGCTCCCGGTTTGCCAAGAAGGAGATCGAGTTTGCCTGCGCACAGGAACCGTGGATCGGAACTCTCCTGGACGCGCAGGCGCGGGGTGAGATTCCAGAACGGATCACCCACAACGACACGAAGTTCAACAACGTGATGTTGGACTGGGAGACGGGACGAGCCGTGTGCGTTGTGGACCTGGACACTATCATGCCCGGCCTGGTCCACTACGATTTCGGCGACATGGTGCGCACTACGACCAGCCCAACTCTTGAAGACGAGACAGACCTGAGCAAAGTGCAAATGCAGATGCCAATGTTCGAAGCGCTTGCCGAGGGTTATGTCGAGGCCACAAAAGGCTTCCTCACACCCGCCGAGAAGAAATACCTCGCATTCGCCGGACGCCTCATAACGTACACCATCGGAATCAGGTTCCTGGCCGACTATCTCATGGGTGACGTATACTTCCGCGTCCACCGACCAAACCACAACCTGGACCGGTGCCGGACACAGTTCAGACTCGTCGAGTCGATCGTGTCTCAGGAAGAAGCAATGCAAAAGTACGTGGACAGCCTGTGACAGCAGCCCCGTCTCCCGTCAGCCACTATTAGAATCTTGGAATCCGAGACTCACTACAACCTCACTCCCACTCATGACTACACGATACTTGGCCTGCGATCTCGGTGCTGAAAGTGGACGCCTTATCCTTGGCACCCTGGCGAGAGACCGCATCGAGATCGAGGAACTCCACCGCTTCCCCAACGGTCCTGTTGCGGCAGGAGCCTCCTTGCACTGGAACATCCGAGGACTCTTCGGTCAGGTCCAGGAGGGATTGCGCGTCGCGGCCAAACGCGGCTTGCCAATCACAAGCATCAGCACGGACTCGTGGGGAGTGGATTACCTCCTCTACGACGAGAACGGCTCGGTGATCGAACCCACATTTCATTACCGCGACGCGCGGTGTCCGGTGGGAGTAAAGAAGGCCTACGCCAAGGTCTCGCACGCCGAGATTTTCGCCGAAACAGGCCTTCAGTTCCTACAATTCAACACGATCTTCCAGTTGGCGGCCGAATCTCCCGGGCGCCTCAAGCAGGCCAGACTCATTCTAGGCATTGGCGACGCATTCAACCACTGGCTCTGCGGAGTCGCGCGCTTCGAGGAGTCTCTGGCGAGCACTACCCAGCTTTATGATCCGCGGAGCCGCACATGGTCGCGGAAGCTTCTTGCGGCGCTGGGTTTGCCATCGGCGATCTTCCCTCAGATCGTGCCGTCGGGGACGCGTTTGGGGCCGATCCGCGGTGACTTGGCCACTAACACCGGCCTGACAGGTGTTGAGGTAGTGGCCAGTTGCTCACACGACACGGGCGCCGCCGTCGCGGCAGTGCCGGCTCAGGGCGACAATTGGGCGTATCTGAGCTCTGGCACTTGGTCGCTGATGGGAGTTGAACTTCCTCGCCCGATCATTAACGAAGAGTGTCTGGCATTGAATTTTACGAACGAAATCGGCTATGGCGGCTCGGTTCGATTCTTAAAGAACATCATCGGACTGTGGCTTGTACAGGAATGCAGACGCGAATGGGGTCGCCAGGGAACCGACTACGATTATCCGACTCTTTCAAGCCTTGCGGCTAAAGCGCCGCCGTTTGTTTCGCTTATAAATCCAGCCGATTCCCGTTTCATCAGCCCCGGCGGCATGCCCGGCAAGATCGCGGCGTTCTGCGCTGAACACGGACAACCGGTCCCGACCACCCCAGGCGCTTACGTCCGTTGCGCGCTGGAAAGTCTGGCGATGCTTTACCGACGCACGTTGCGCGAGATCGAAAAACTGACCGGTCGCAGGATCGAACGGCTCCACATCGTGGGAGGTGGCAGCCAGAACGATCTGCTGAATCGGTTCACGGCCAATGCCCTGCAAATCCCCATTCACACTGGCCCGGTCGAAGCAACCGCGGCCGGCAACATTTTGGTTCAGGCAATCGGTCTGGGACAGCTGCGTTCGCTGGCTGACGCCCGCAACGTGGTCCGCACTTCGTTCGACATGGGGACGGTCATGCCGGAGGATGCTCGGGCATGGGAGGAGGCTTACGAGCGATTCGAGCGGCTCATGGACGCGTCTGGCCCGAAGCCAGCCCGGTAGAGTCCGCTAAGACGGAACCAACCCGGATGGAGCATGTCCTTCGCCAGTCTCACCAGGTTCAGCCAGCCACTCGCACTGCTTGAGCGGAGTTTGAACCTGGGACGGGTCGGTCACGCCTATCTGTTCACTGGCGCTTCGCTCGAGGAACTCGAAGGCGTCGCTAGAACGGTGGCGAAGACCCTCAATTGCCAGAACCCGCCTCGCCGGGGAACGAGCGGCGTGGCTTTGGATTGCTGCGACGCATGTTCGACGTGCCGTCGCATTGACGAACGGAAGCATCCGGATGTCCATGAAATCCGCCCTGAATCCAGACTCCGCCAGATCACCATTGACCGCGTCCGTGATCTGACTCGCACGCTTCATTTGAAACCGCATGAGGCTAGGGTCAAGGTCGGCATCGTTGTTGCCGCCGAGTGTCTGAACGTCCAGGCATCTAACTCATTCCTCAAAACACTCGAAGAACCGCCAGACGCATCGTTGCTTCTGCTCCTGAGCACCGAGCCTGACAAACTCCTCGATACGATACTCTCGCGTTGCCCACGCCTTGCCTTCGGCGAGAGCAATAGCGTCATCGCAAGCAGCGCTATGCTCGAGTGGCTTAAGCGTTTTGCTGACGCCGCCTCTCAACCACGGAAAGGCCTTCTGGACCGGTACAGGCTCCTTGCGCTGGTTCTCGCTGAGCTCGCCGCGCACAAGAAGGAAATCGAGTCGCGACTCCGCGCAAGTTCGCCACTTGAGAAATACCCCGATCTGGAACCTAACTTGAAAGAAAAATTCGAGGACGAGTTGACTGCCGCCGTGGAAGCGGAATACCGCGCGCTGCGCAGCGATACGCTCAAGGCATCGCTCTGGTGGCTGCGCGACGTCTGGTTGCTTACGCTCCAGACCCGCGACCCAGCCTTGGCGCAGCCCGACCTGGCGCCTCAGTCAAGGGCTTTAGCCCGCCGGTTGTCACCTGCCCAGGCAAACGACAACCTCAGTTTAGTGGAACAAACACAGTCAATGCTTTCTCTGAGCAACGTACAGGAAACACTCGCGCTCGAGGTTTGCATGCTGAGGTTGAACCTGTAGCTGCCTCTTAGTTGGTTGAAAGACAATCCCCCGTTTACCAGAACCAGAACTTCCGCGGGCCAATGCCAACTAGCCCTGACACCGCAACGCCCGTGACTGGGT
>JAXDCU010000446.1:0-3291 GCA_034677645.1 Verrucomicrobiia bacterium | reverse complement strand
CGCAGATGGGATTGGGCCTTTGGAGAACGCGATGGCGATCTTCGGTGAGCGCGGGTTGTAACCGAGCTGGTTGGCGCGGATAAAGATGTCATCGGCCGATGAACTCGCGAGCAGGATTGAGCTTGCAAGTGCGGCAGTGAGTGGCGCCAGGAGATGCTGGCTGCTGAACAGATTGCTGATTGCAGATTTCAGATGTCGGTTTTTGGCAAAGCGACTCATTTTGTTTCCTTCGGTCCGAGCAATTCGTCCACGCGGACAAACTGGTAGCCCCTGGCGGCGATCACGTCCAATAACTGATCAAGGCGGTTGTGGAACTTGTCGTTACGGCCGGGGCCGGCGCCGACATGGAGGAGCAGGATGAATCCGTTCAGTCCGTGCGGGTCTTGGCGTTCCCTGGTCAGTATGCTGTCGAGAATTGCCCTGGACGAGACGAAGTTTTCGTCCGTCTCGCCGGTATAGTCCGCGGTCGAGCGCGTGCCGGGAGTGAAGTTGACGAGGATCAGTCCCATGTCGAGTGTCCACAGCGCGACATCCCGGTTGTAGTGCTCGTAAGGAGGGAGGAAACAGCGGACCATCGTCCGTCTCGCCGTCGAGGGGAGCTGCCCGGACCGGTCAACTTGCGGTTTGAGTGTCCGACGAGACGAGTCAATTAGTATCGCCTGCTTAATCTTTTCGAGATTTGCCGCCAGGTCCGCCCGAAACTCGTCGCCGGTCACCAATGTTGGTTTGGCCGGTTCCCATGCGCAATACAACACGTGTCGGTCCGAATGCGGGCCCAGGTAGTGGTCCTCTCTGACGATCCGCTTGATGATCGGAGCGAAGTGCTGATTGGTCAGGAATTCGCCCGTGAGAAAGAACGAGCCTTTGGCGTTGCGCTTTGCCAGCGCGTCGAGAATTGCCTCTCCGCCCTCTCCATAGGAATGGCCAGTGAACACCAGCGCAAGCCGTTTCTCAGACTTTGGACCGCGAGTGACGGCGCCGCCATGAATCTCGAAGCCGAGCTCCGTCAGGGCGGCGCGGGCGGCTTCACGAACGATTGCGCTCCCGTTTTCCGCGGCAAGAGAAAGGCCAACTGCTCCGGCCAGACCATGGCGAGCGAGCTGTTCCGCGGCAGTCGCCTGGACAGCGGGATCGGCGTGTATCACTGTTCTCGTCAATGCTGGCACGGCGAGGAGAGTGTCGGAGCCTTGGTACATCGCGAACGCCGCGGATAGGAACTTGAGATTGAAGAGGCAGACCATGTGGCGAAAGGGAAAGTCGGTCAGTGCAGTTTCCCGGTCAGTTTCGGGTCTGCTGACCGCCAACTGGAGCGCAGCCAGCGCGCCGGTGCGGATCGCGCGGTTTTGATTGGTCATGGCCTGTAGCAGGAGTGGCATGCCGTTCGACCCCATGCGCGCGAGGGCGAACGCCGCGTCCGTTGCGTGGTTCGTGTCGAAAAGCCGCGATTCCAGCAGTGGCAGGTGCCGGGCGCTGTTCGTGTCAAGGTGGCTCAACACACGGATAGCTGTGCCGGAGTAAGAAGCGTTGGTGTCGCGAGCGATTTCGGCGATCAGGGGAATTGCCTCGCCAGCCGCAGGGCCAAGATCGCCCAGCATTAGCAGCGCAGCACCTCGCACACGATCCGACTGGTTTGTGAGCGCCTGAATGAAAACCGGGAGCGCCGCCGGCCCAATCGACAGCAGGGCTTCCATGGCATCGGGCGCGGTGCGTTCGACTTGAAGCAGCTTGGCCAATTCAGGAATCGCCGGCGTGGCATTGGAGCCTAACAGGCGGAACGCCTCGCGCGCGTAAGCGGGCCATGGCGGACTCCCAGGCAGGCGCGTGTTCAGGAGGTTCTGCCGTTTGTTGATCCAATCCATGGCCTTGCTAAACGCCGTTGGCTTGTCTTCAGTGACGAGCAATCGGACCAGATGCGGCAGCGCGTTGGTGTCCATTGCCCGCAGAGCTGTAGTCACTCGTTGCCTGCTCTCTTCGAGTTCGAACCGGCTGAGTTGGGGCTCGCTGCCTGAACCGAGGAGTCTGGCATCCATCTGCTCCAGCCACCAGCGCAGGGGTTTGCCTTCGTATGCCGGTTCGCGCGTGTGAAGCACGAACCACCCGCTAGCGCTCGCCAAAGCTGCGACGAGCGTTGCCAGCGCGATGCGACAGCGGTTATTCACAACAAAACAATGCTTCCGATTTTGTCGCGCGAGATCAACAACGGTGTAAGGTGAGTCCGAAATGCCCGACAGCGGCGGTGCCGCGACGGCGCGCCAGTGCCGAAATGGTCGCCTTGTCAGGATTTGTTCATGTGTGACTACAAGTTACGTCTGCACGTTCAAGGTCGCAAGTGCCCACTTGGCTCCAGGAGATGGGGCTGGGGGGGCAATCCAAGGGACAGCCTGCTTTTGGCTTGCCCCTCAGTCGAGCAAGCACGCATCAGGCAATTCGAAAAATCAGGAGTTCCCACCTCCTGCGCCAAGAAGCACCACCAGCACACCGCGACGGCGGCTTTCGACGATGAGACGGCAGTTCAGACGCTGGCAGGGCCGCATCAAGTCAGTGCTTTGATGAGGGTGCGCAAACTCAAGCCGATGACGAGAAGCCCGACCAGAAACATGAATGGGCGATCGGGAATCCGCTTGCACGCGTAGGCGCCAAACGGGGCGGCTATCATCCCGCCGAGGGCAAGGCCAACAATGATTCGCCAGTTCGTCAGACCCATGGTGACGACGAATGTGGTTGACGCGGCCAGGGTGACGAAAAACTCCGCGGCATTTACGGAGCCGACCGTCAGGCGCGTGCGATTCCCCCTGGCGAGGAGGGTAGATGCCACGATCGGTCCCCAGCCTCCGCCTCCGATGGCATCCACGAGTGCCCCGATAAATCCCAGAGGCGTCAAGTATGTGGTAACGCTCAGAGGCGGGACTGTTCGGAACACCCTGACTAGAATGAGGACTCCCATTCCAAGCAAATAGACCGCAAAAACCGGCCTAAATTTGTCGCCTGGGATGTGACTGAGAATGTAAGCGCCCACGACCGCCCCCAGAATCCCCGGGATCACCAGACGCAAGAACAAACGGCGGTCTACATTGCCGAAATGGTGATGCGAAACGGCCGATACACCAGTGGTGAAGACCTCGGCGGCGTGGACGGTGGAACTGATGGTGGCAGGAGGAATCCCATGGTTCAGCAAGAGCGTGGATGCGCTTATTCCATAAGCCATTCCCAAGGTCCCATCGATCATTTGCGCGATGAAGCCTACGATCACGAAATAGAGCATCTCGCTCATCTGCGTTCAGAATCTAGTCA
>JAXDCU010000445.1:0-7728 GCA_034677645.1 Verrucomicrobiia bacterium | reverse complement strand
CCCACGTGCGCCACGCCCTTGAACCACTGCCCCTGGAGGGCGGGCTGGTCGAGGCCAAACCACGGAATCGTCCAGCCACCGAGAAACAGGGTCACTATCATCGCGGAAGAGGCGACCATGTTTGCGTATTCGCCCATAAAGAAAAGGGCGAACTTCATTGAGCTATACTCGGCGTTGTATCCGCCAGCAAGTTCATGATCGGCCTCAGGCATGTCAAAGGGGAGTCGGTTGGTCTCGGCAAAGGCCGCCACCAGGAATATCACGAACGCGATTGGCTGTTTGAAAACCAGCCAGCTTAAGAGCCCCTGTGTCTGGTGTTCGACGACGGCGCTGAGATTCAGGTTTCCGACCAGCAGAAGCACTGGTATCACCGACAAGCCCATCGCGATCTCATACGAGATCATCTGGGCACTCGATCTGAGGCCGCCCAGCATCGGGTATTTCGACCTGGACCCGTAACCGGCCAGCACGATCCCATACACGCCAATGGATACGATGCCGAACGTGTACAGGATGCCAACATTGAGGTCGGCGATCACCATCTGCTGATCGCCCAGACGCGAGCCGAAAGGAATGACGGCAATCGTCAGCAGGCTGGGAATCATCACAAGCGCGGGAGCCAGCCAGTAATAGACGCGCCGAACGTGCGCCGGAACGAAGTCCTCCTTCAGAAATGCTTTGACCCCGTCAGCGACCGGCTGGAGTAGCCCAAAGGGACCCACACGGTTCGGTCCAAGCCGGTCCTGAATCACGGCGGCGATCCTGCGCTCGACCAACACGGCGTAAGCAACAATGAACAACAACACCGCGATTGCGCCGGCTATCTTGACCGCGCTGAAGAGAACGAATTGTGCGGTCGAATCGAGTTGGTCAATCAAGCTCGTCATGCGCCACACTCAGATTTGTATACTTACGCCTTCCTCGCCCAGAGCCGCCCACGTGACGGCGTGGAAGGCAGGCACGTCGCGGGTCATTCGATCAAACAGTCCCTGGATCGTTTCTGGCGGTTGACGTCCGGTCGTTCTTGCGAGCAAGTCCGCCAGCCATTCCCACTCCGCTCGCGACTGATACGGGGGGGCCACCGCTTGCTCCAACCGTTGCACGCGTCCGTTGACATTCGTGAACGTACCGCGTTTCTCAACAGGCGCGCAACCTGGCAACACGAAATGCGCTAATGATGTTGTGTCGCTTGCATGAATGTCGCTCGACACCAGCGTTTCCAGCTTCGCTAGAACGTCTCGTCCCAGGCCGTACTTGGTAATGTCTTCGCCAAACACTAGTAAGACTCGAATCGCACCCTCGCGGATCGCGGCTGCCAGTCGCGGAATGTTCGCGCCTATCGGAGTCGCGCTCAAACCCATCAGGCGGGCACCGGTCGTATTGGGGTTCCGGTCAGCGCAGACAAGGAGGCCGTCGGCTTCGCCTGGGCGGGGAACGCAGTCGGTCAGCGCGCCGAGGTGTTGCGCCAACATGCGGATCAAGTAAAGCTCTTCGTTCGAGAGGCGGGCGGAAGCGACAATAGTGACATGGCCCGGCGTTGTGTGCATGAGCACCTCGGCAACAGCAGCCAGGGCGGTCTGCCAGTCCTGAGACGAGAGGCGAGTGCCAGCGGGGGCGGTGAGTCGGTCCTGTCGTTCAATCCAGCGGTAGTTGAGACGCCCCGCGTCGCACATCCAACACGAGTTGACAGCGTCATTGCGGCGCGGAGTGAAACGGTAAACGCGGTTTTCGCGGGAGCCGACGACAATGTTGCAGCCGGTTCCACAACTAGAGCAGATGCTTTTGGTTTCCTTGAGGAACCAGACGCGCATTTGGAATCGGAAGTCCTTCGAGGTGAGAGCGCCCACCGGGCAAAGATCGACCGTGTTAAGGGTGTAGTTATTGGCAAAAGCTCTCCCTGGGTAGGCGGCGATTGCGCTGTATGCGCCGCGGTTGACAATACCGAGGGCGTCGTCGTGAACGATGTCGCGTGTGAACCTTACGCAGCGGGAACAGAGGATGCACCGCTCCTGGTCGAGCATGACGCGCGGTCCCAGATCGACTTGTTTGGCTTTGTGAACCTTGGTCTCGACGAAGCGGCTGGCTGGGCGGCCGTACTCGACCGAGTATTCCTGAAGCTTGCACTCGCCCGCCTGGTCGCAAATTGGGCAATCGAGGGGGTGGTTGGCTAACAGGAACTCGAGCACGCCCTCGCGCATAAGCCTCACCGCCTGGGTGGACGTGTAGATTTCCATGCCGGGCGATATAGGTGTGGCACAGGCGATCGCGGGTCGCTGCGACTTGGTTATGACAAGCGAACCGTCCGGGTGTTTGAGCGGCGCGCGGTCTGGGCCGACGGCAGGCACGCCGTACTCGACTAGGCACATGCGACAATTGCCCGCCACCGCGAGCTTCGGATGATAGCAGTAATGCGGGACGGCGACGCCGGCGGCATCGCATGCTTGAAGCATCGTCGTCGGCACTAGCCGCCCTCTCCAGTCCGGCATGAGGCGCGGCACCGATACCGGCCGCCCGTCCACGGTCACCTTTATCAGGTCAGTCGCGGGAGGGGGGACGGTGTCGTTAGCGGGCGCAGTCATCCTGAGCTGTGTTCCTCTCGCATTTCTTGTCAGCCATGGTGGACTCAACACCGCGTCGATCCTGTCGCGTCGCCGCTTTGGCTTGCATTTCGTTCTTGAGCTTGGAGGCGAAACTCTGAACCGGCCAGGAGCAGGCTTCTCCAAAGGCGCATATCGTCCGGCCGCCTGAAATCTGGTCCGCTATCCGCAACAGAGAATCAGTATCCTCGCTCCTGCCCTCGCCACGCTTGAGCCGTCGCAGCACTTTGGCCATCCAAAGCGAACCTTCGCGGCATGGAGTGCATTGCCCACAGCTCTCATGGGCGAAAAACTCGGCGATGTTGGCCAGGACATCCACAACATCCGCGGAATCGTCCAGCACGATGATCGCGCCGGAGCCGGACATGCTTCCTGCCGCCGAGAGCGTTGTAAAGTCGTAAGGCATATCCAGAATGTCAGTCTCGACTTCGGACAGCTTGCCATCCGTTCCGCGGCGTTTGAGTCGCACTTTTTCTCCCGCCCGAAAGACTTTGGCTGAGACTCCGCCGGGTATGATCGCCTTCAGACGCCTGCCTGGGAGGAGACCGCCACCGAAGGCGGGGTCGAAAACGAGCTCGCGCAACGTGGCCTTGCCGACCTCGATCTCATAGTATCCAGGACGGCGGACATGGCCGCTGAGACAGACGATTCTCGTGCCGGTGTTGTCCGGTGTGCCGAGCTTCGCGTACTGGGCGCCCCCGATGTCGATGACATGTCTTACCGCGCACAACGTCTCCACGTTGTTGACGATGGTGGGACATTGGTAAAGACCAATGGCGGCCGGGAAATAGGGCGGCTTGATCCGCGGGTACGGACGCTTGCCTTCGAGTGACTCAAGCAGTCCCGTTTCCTCTCCGCAAATATACGCGCCCGCGCCACGGTGGACATGAATCTCAAGGTCGTATTTGCTCTGGAGAATGTTGCGTCCCGCGTAACCTCCCGCTCGCGCTTCGCCCAGAGCCTGGTTCAGCAGTCGGGCGCCTTCGACGAACTCGCCGCGGATGTAGATGTAAGCGAGGTGCACGTTGTTGGCGTAGCTGGCGAGGATAATGCCCTCCAGCAACTGATGCGGGTCTTTGTGGATGATCTGTTTATCCTTGAACGTACCAGGCTCCGACTCGTCGGCGTTGCAGACCAGGTAGATGGGTTTGCCGCTCTTTCGGTCAACAAGCGACCATTTCAGACCGCAGGAAAAACCAGCTCCGCCCCGTCCGCGCAGACCAGAGAGAGTGACTTCGTGGCGGAGACGCGCTGGCGGATCAAGCTCGGCGCCGTCCTGGAGTCTGATCGATTCAAGTGCCAAAGCCTTCCTCAATACCCCGTATCCGCCGTGGCGCAGATAGCACTCGATGTCCGACGTGTAGCCGGGTTGGTCGATGTGCTTCAGTATAAGGCGGTGTTCAGTGGGCATGGCGGCGACTTGACTCCAGACATGAAAAGACTAGCGTTTCCGGCGTATCGCACTGCCGAGTGGTGTAACGGTAGCACAGCAGACTCTGGATCTGTTTGTCATGGTTCAAATCCATGCTCGGCAGCCAGGTTGTTCGGTTCCGCCTTCTCGCGGTCTCCAGTACATTGCGCCAGCAGCGCATCCGCCTGGTCGACGGTTACGCGCTCTCGCAGGCTCTCATTGCACATCATCACTGGCGCGGTCCCACAGCTCGCCAGGCACTCGACGAACTCCACGGTGAATCGTCCGTCTGGAGTTGTCTGAGGCCCGTGCACGTGCGGGTCGAGCCCCAGTTTCACGCACAGGTGACGATGCAGTTCGTGCGAGCCAGCCAGCGCGCAACTCACTGTGCGGCAAATCCGAAGATGGAATCGCCCGACCGCTTTCCGCCGGAACATCGGATAGAACGTGACCAGTTCAAGAACATTGATGGGCCGCAGGCCAAGCTTGTTGGCGGTCCATTCGATAGTTTCGGAACCAAGATGGCCGAAATGATCCTGCAAGGCGTGCAGGACCATCATGACCGCGCTGCGCCGCTCCGGATAGTGACCTATCAACTCGTCGATCTCCGCCTCCAGAGCGGGTGGGATTGACGCGCGAAGTGTCATCGGTCGCATTCTCCCATCACAAAGTCCAGTGACCCGAGTATCGCCACCATGTCGCTGACCATGTGGCCGGGCAACAAACTGGAGAGCACGCTCAGATTAACGAATGAGGGCGACCTGATCTTGAGCCGATAAGGAGTGCCGCCACCTCGACTGTTTATGTAGAAACCAAGTTCGCCTTTGGGATTCTCCGCTCCGAAATAGATTTCCCCTGCCGGCGCGTTAATCCCCTGGGTCACGAGGATGAACTGATGGATCAGCTCTTCCATGTGCGTCTGGACCTTCTCCTTCGGTGGCGGCGTGATCTTGCCGTCCGGGAAGTTGATTTCGCCCGACGGCAGTTGGTCCAGGCATTGATGGACTATTCGAACGCTCTGTCGGACTTCTTCCATCCGGACCAGGTACCGATCGTAACAGTCGCCAACCGCCCCGATCGGCACATCGAATTGGAGCCGGTCGTACACAAGGTAGGGATGCGCCTTCCGCACATCGTAATCCACACCGCTCCCGCGCAGGTTGGGCCCGGTCAGTCCGTGGCTGATCGCGGTCTGCCGTTTGATAATCCCAACGTCGCGCGTTCGGTCGACCCAGATGCGATTGCGGGTCAGGAATTGATCGATTTCACCGATTGCAACCATCACTTCGTTCAGGAAGCGCCGGCACGCTTCCGTCCAACCGGCTGGCAGGTCGCGCGCAAGCCCCCCAATGCGAGTGTAGCTTGTCGTGAAACGGGCCCCAGTCAGGGACTCACACAGGTTGTAGACCTTCTCGCGCTCGTTGAAAGCGTGCACGAAAACCGTAATCGCACCCAGGTCCATCGCATACGAGCCCAGGCTGAGCAAGTGCGATGAAATGCGGGCCAGTTCGCAACAGATCACGCGGATGTACTGGCAGCGCAGCGGCAGTTCCCGATCGATTCCCAGCAGCTTCTCGACGGCCAGCGCATAAGCAACATTATTGGCCAACGGCGCCAGGTAATCCAACCTGTCCGTGTACGGGATGAACTGGGTGTATGTGAGATTCTCGGCAATCTTCTCGTCGCCGCGGTGAAGGTAGCCGATCTCGGGTCTGGCATTCCTGATTACTTCGCCATCGAGTTCCACAACTATCCGCAACACACCGTGAGTGGACGGATGCGATGGGCCTACGTTGAGAACCATCCCTCCGTGCGTCGGCTCATCGTCCGTTGGCGCTTGATCTCGTCCCTGTCCAGGCGCGGCGGGCGGGGACCGGCCCGCTGGGTCACCGAACGTGATTGTCTTCTCGGTCGGCATCGCGGGTTTCTCATGTCTCGGACGTTCGCGCGCGCGGCTCCCTTTCGATCGTGCTAGTCGCGCCGGGAGTTGTCACAAATGGCCCGCCCTCCAAAGGCGCTTTCCGTGTGAATGCCACATCCGGCAATTCAGTGCAAAGGCCCGCGAGCGGGAAGTCCTTGCGCAGGGGGAAGTGGGGATACCCCTCCCACATCAGGATGCGGCGCAGATCGGGGTGTCCGCGGAAACGGATGCCCATCATGTCGTAGATTTCCCGCTCGTGCCAGTTAGCCGTGCTCCAGATATGTGTCAGAGTGGGCAGTTCGGGTTCAGCGGCCGCGAGGTGAGTTTTCAGGCGCAGGTGGCAGTGATGCCGCAGTCCATACAACTCGTAGACAACGGTCCAGCGCGGGACTTCGCCGAAATTGTCAATGCTTGCGATGTCCAGGAGAAAGTCGAAGCCGAGTGAGTCGCGGGCGTAATCGCAGACGTCCGGCAGGCGTTCCGACTCTGTCACGCGCAGCGTCACCTCATTTCTGAACTGGACCGGTTCAGCCACCAGACTGGCGAATCGGGCCATCAACCGGTTGGCAAAGTCACGCGGCGTCATGTGGTGAACAGGGTTCCGCTGCGGGTTTTCATTGGTGCTATGTCACGCGCTTGAGTGTTGCCAACGCGGGCTCGCGCGACACTCTCGCCTGAAGTTTGATCAGCGCGTCCAAGAGCGCATCGGGGCGTGGCGGACATCCGGCCACATAGATGTCGACAGGCAGTAACTGGTCGACCCCCTGCAATACGGCGTAACTGCGATACATTCCGCCTGATGAGGCGCACGCGCCCATTGCGATGACCCACTTCGGCTCGGTCATCTGTTCGTACAACTGTTTGACCACCGGCGCCATCTTGTATGTCAGAGTGCCTGCCACAATCATCACGTCCGATTGCCGCGGTGAGAACCGCATGACTTCGGCCCCGAACCGCGCGATGTCGTACCGGCTGGCGCCGGATGCCATCAGTTCAATGGCACAGCAAGCCAGACCCATCGGCATCGGCCACAACGAGTTCTTTCTGAACCAATTGATGGTCGCGTCCAGCCGAGTGATAACAAAACTCCCTTCCCCACCCGGACTACAACAAATGGCAGCGCTTCCTTTCATTCCTACCCGCGGGAGTAAGCCGCAAGTTCCGCGCAAACTAAACTGGGGGCGTGGAGCGGGCAAGCGGATTGTGGGCTCTTGCCGGTCATTGCTCGAAGAGGTCTCAAGTGCTACTGTGCCCGCGCCATGAAATCACTAGCCCGAAACAGTTGTGTGCTGGCCTCGGCAATACTCATTGCATGGTCCGCCGCTCGCGCCGCGGACATCCGCATCGGCATAATCGGTCTGGACACCTCACATGTCACGGCCTTCACGCGTCTGCTCAATGACACGAACGCAGCCGATCATGTGCCTGGAGGGAAAGTGACGGTCGCGTTCCCCGGCGGCAGTGAGGATATCGAGTCAAGCCGGACACGAGTTGACGGGTACACGCAACAATTGCGCGAGCGTTACGGCGTCAGGATTGTCGACTCGATCCAAGCGCTCTGCCAAGAGGTCGACGCTGTGATGATAGAGAGCGTCGATGGCCGGCCGCATCTGGCACAAGTCAAACCCGTGTTCGAAGCCGGCAAACCGGTGTTCATCGACAAACCCGTGGCAGGTTCGCTCAGAGACGCTGTGGAAATCTACAGACTAGCGCGCCAGCACGGGGTGCCATGTTTCAGTTCCTCGTCACTTCGCTACTATCCGGGCCTGGTCGAACTCAAAGGAATCGACGTCGGTGAC
>JAXDCU010000444.1:0-3486 GCA_034677645.1 Verrucomicrobiia bacterium | reverse complement strand
GGTTAAATGGTTTGGGGTTTTGGTTTTGCGGGGTGTACTGAGCCGCGGGGGGGAGAACGCGGCCGGGTGCAGGCGCCTTGCGCGGAGGGCGGCGGAGTAGTGATTAGTGAAGGGTGAAGAGTGAACGGTGGGAGGAGCAGGGAGTGTGAGGAGGCACGACAGACTACGGGACCGCGAGACCCCTGATAACTGATAACCGATAACCAACAACCGATAACCCTCTAACACCCATCTATCACGCATCACCCATCACGGATCACTCTTCACTGATCACACCCAGAACCTATCGCCTGGAGACGACGGAGCAGAGACACGCTTGCACCAAGAACAGCAGTCCGATTGAGTAGATCTGGAAGGGGAAGTCGAAGCGGGCGTGGACCAAGCACCCGATCATGCCCACGCAGATCAACGCCGTCAGCGCGCGCGGAACCGCAATCCCCCCGCGTCGGAAGGGAGCAACAGCAGCAAGTATCAGAGCCGCCAGGGCAAGTCCCAGACCGACACGACCGAACGTGACACGGAATTCGAGCCAATCGTTGTGCGCCCACCAAGTCCAGCGGTCCCGCGTGCTCGGCCGATAGAGGCCGTAGAGCGCGCCGTAAGTCCCCGGCCCGGAACCCAGCCACGGGTAATCGCCCTTCATCTGCTGAGCGGTGAAGTAGGTTTCTCTCCTGCCCGACATCTGGTCCATGAGAAACGCGGGCGCGCGGATTTGATCATGCGTAAGCTCGACCATCGGACGCGCAAACTGCTGATCTTGCCCAACAGCGATGGTCCCCTCTTGATACCGTTTGTTGAGTGCGGCGACTTCGGCATCGTCCAGCGCAATGTCCCAAACGCTGACCAAAGCCGGCGGAGAATCGAACACGATGCTTGTGGGTTCGATAAGCATGTAGGCCGCGGCGACCGCATTGGTCGTGAGCGGCGGGATTGGGGGAGGCTCGGCCACCTCGCTGGGCACGGCATTCGTCGTCGGAGCTGGTGTAGTTGCCGGAGCGGCGGACTGCACAGGCGCGCCGTTTATGAAAAGCCGAGCCCGTTCCTTGCGCACCACGACAACATCGACCGTCTGACCGCGGTATCTTTCGACAAACTTGTTCATCAGCCATACGATGTTGTATTTTCCGTCGGCGCCTAAGAACGTGAGAGTCAAAGGGCCGCTTCGCTGGATACCGAGCGCTACTCCAGGCGGGATGCTGTACCAGCCGGTCTCGTACTTGGCGAGACCCACCAACAACCCAGACTTCACCTTCGATGCATCCTGTGGCACCCGGAAGATACATCTCATCGTCAAATCGTTCAGGGCCAGACCTGAACTGATTGGGTATACCTTGCGCGGAGCGTACAGCCGCGGCTTGATCGCAGGCCAAGCCGCGACCGCGGCGCCAGCAAGAGCAATCGCTACAACAGCCGGCACAAGCCATGGCCATCTCGACCGGTGCCGGCGGGCGGCAATGTAGACAATCGCGGCCGCGATCGGGACCGTGCCAATCGTGATCAACACTCCACCGCGACTCATGGAGAAGAGTGGTGCAGCGGCGATCAACGCCGCGCAAGGTAATAGGAGAAGGTGCGGACTCGCTCCGAGTCGGCGGGCGCCCGGCATGCCACGGCGCATTTCGTGTCGGAGGGTCCACCAGAGTCCTAGACAAAGTGGCCAGACAAGGTTTAGGTACTGGGCTGCATTGCTCCGATAAGCGTATGGCCCGAACTGGCTTTCATTTGTGTTGTTGGCAACGGGTTCAATCAGCCAAAGCAACTTGTTTGTCCCATCGAGCCGCTGAAGAATACACTCTCCGGCAAGCGCGGCGCCATTCAGACAGACGACCCACAGGAACCGCCGGAGCCTGACGGGCAGGCGTGTGCCTGGCTCAGGAGGGAGATCGGCGAATGGCTCGTCTTCATCCACTTCGTCGCGGTGTTTGCGTAAACGTTCGCGCCGTGTTTGGCCAAGGAGCCAGTCCCGCAAGGCCCAGAACGTGCATGCCAGACCAAGATACTTCCAAAACTCAAACCAGGAGACCGGCGCGTGATAGCTGTGCGGGAGCCACGGAATGGAATTGTCTCGGTAGGCAAACTCCATCGATTCGAAGTCGAGCGTGGCCCGCGCGTTGAGAGCGCTCACAAAACACCAGGCAAGAAGCACGACTGTGAGGGCGGCCAAGAGCCGTATTGGCCAGCGGGGGTGGCCGCCATCTCCCCAGCGCGGCGGTGAATAGCGACCAAACAGACGCACAGCCCACTTGGCCGCCAGTAGCGCGCCCAGGGCATATCCAGCGGTGTTCATCACCCAAATCGCCCAAGGCTCCGTAGTGCCAAAAGCCCACGGAGAGAAGACGATCATCGCATATATGATACCTTCACTCAGTTGGTCGCAGAATCGGTAGGGGTACGGTGTGCGGTGCACCAGACGGCGGCCATGCGAGCGATGTTCGCGGTCGGCGCGACCGCCAGAATGGATACTGCTCCTGCGACTTGGCGTTTCCAGTGGCTGGGAATGCATCGACATGCCTGTTCGATTGAAACGGCGGGTGGCCAGCAAGGTCAAGTTATGAATGCACAGCGCCACAAAGTTTGAGGACCGTGAACTCAGAGCCGCGACCGTATGGGAGCGACCCTGGGCAGTCACCGACGACAGAAGACAGAGGACGGAGAACAGGGTCTCAGAAGGACCGTTTGCTGTCACGCGCTCGGATCTGATGTTCCCCCTGATGACCAGCAACCAATAATGGGGAATAGCCAAAACGCCCATGCTAATATCGGGGCTCTCCTTCGCGGACTTCCCGAGCTTCGTGGTGAGCTCAGAAGTGGATTTGGGATGTGCATGCGCCATAGACAGTGCGAAGCATCCGGGCTAGGATTTCGCACGACAGCAGCACGGAGAACGAACAAGAACGATCGCTAAACAATGGCTACGACAGACCAAAAGGTTCTCACATCTCTTGTCCCCCCGGGCCGCTGGCGCGTGCCTGTCTTGATCTTCGCTCTGGGTGTCATCTGTCTTTGGGCGTTCCCACGCTTTTGGTATACCCGGTCGGACTCGGACAAAGGCTTTCTATGGCTGGACGGGCAAACGTCACTGCCGGGCTGGGAATACAAACCCCTGCCCGTGGGTGACTCGGCTGAGCGATTGCTCGCAGCCGATGAGACGGAGAGCGGCGTGTTTACGAACAAGACAGGAACAGCAGTGGTGCAGGTGTTCCTGGC
Organism: Verrucomicrobiia bacterium; assembly: GCA_034677645.1. Classification (GTDB taxonomy): domain Bacteria; phylum Verrucomicrobiota; class Verrucomicrobiia; order Limisphaerales; family J093; genus JAAYVR01. The sequence continues at coordinate 279 of JAXDCU010000444.1, read as the reverse complement.
CAAGCGGTTTACCGAGAAACCACATGACATCGGGCTTTTTGTTCATACTCCGGACAGGTGCTGGACTGAAGCCGGATGGCGCATGGACCCCATCGTACCCGACAACGTCGAGGTCGACGTTCATGGCAGCCGGGTCACGTTCGAGCGCCGGGTTTTTGTCAACAAAGACATGCGCGAATTGGTGCTATTTGGCGCGCTGGTGGGCGGACAGCCGCTTCCTTACCGTCTCGATCACAATCTCTCAGTCGGAATGCGCTCCGCGCTGCACGCCGCGGTGAA
>JAXDCU010000443.1:0-10342 GCA_034677645.1 Verrucomicrobiia bacterium | reverse complement strand
CTCCGCGCTGCACGCCGCGGTGAAACAGACTGGCATAGCATTGCGCGCGTCGGATCGGCTGCTTTGGCACCGCGTGTGGCAATCGTTTACGAGCGGGCGCCAGTTGTTCGGACCCAAACAGTTTGTTCGAGTGTCGACACGTCTCACGGGCAATAACACGGAGACTGCGGACCGGCTGCTAGTCGAAATGCTGGATCGTTGGTTGCGACCGGTCGATTACGCCGAAGACCAACGGGCCTGGAAGATGGAGGCGGCTGCGAATGCGACAAAACAGCGAGAGACCGACTCATCGGCGAGCAGCGGAGAACACAAATGAAGGCAATACGGGTCCTAATCCCGCTCACGCCGTCGCTGCTGGCGATGGGCTGGCTGGTCTCACAAGCGCAGTGGTTCTGGTCAAACCGACCAGACCTGAACTTCGGGTGGGTGGTGCTAATGCTCTGCGCTTATCTTCTGTGGGAAGCGTGTGAAAAGGGGATGGAAGTTGTTTGGCGCGTGCGGTGGTGGGCAGTGGCGCTGGGTCTGGCTGGCGTGGGGATGGTATTTCTCATGCAGGTTTATCAAGCGTTCTTTGGCGTGAACGCTTCCTCGACCCAAGGTATTGCTTTTGGAGTGTTGCTGATATCGGCTGCGAACGTGGGTCTTGTGTACGGGGCAAAGGGGATACGGGTCTTCGCGATGCCGTACGCTTTCATCCTAGTGGCGCTGCCCCTGCCGAATCTGATTCAGGGGCTGGTGGTAAACGGGCTACAGAACCGCGTGGCGAACATTAACACTGAAATCCTCAATTTAATGGGTATCCCAGCCCAGCAGGTGGGTAGTTTGATTCAATTGCCCAATGGCACGGTGGGAATCGATGAGGCATGCAGCGGGATCAGAAGCCTCCAGTCCACAGTCATGGCGGCTCTGTTTATCGGCTACTTGTCGTTGCGTCGTTTGAGCCTGCGCGCCACCCTGCTGATCAGTGGCGTATTGCTCGCCATAGTTGGCAATGTGATCAGGTCGCTTTACCTCTGTCTGGCGGCATACAAGAATGGCATCGACTCGATCGCGAACGTGCACGACACGGCTGGGTGGTCGATACTGGCCTTCACGGCTGTGGGGGTGATCTTGCTGGCTTGGTGGCTGGGCAAGCTGGAAAAGGCGGCGAGCCACACAATCGCGGCGGTCGGACCAAAGGACGCGGGGCAAACGCCGCCAGCGGCACTGGGCCCAACCGAGGCGTGAAGCGCAGTGTCTCGGTTGAATCCGAGAGAGCGACGCTTCCGCGGCGTCAGACCGCCAGTTGGGCCGGACCTGCCCGCGTCGCGGTCGCGGGAGTCAGGCCGCGTGGGCCAGTCGCAATCGTCCCGCGCCACGGAACACGCCGGCGCGCCCAGCGGTTGCGTCTTGCCGCACTGTCATCCGATGCTGTTTGGTAGGGCTTGGGCCGCCCGGGCCAACCGACACGCGGCTCGCCCAGCGGTCGCGCGCTGCCAGGACTGACCGGCTGCAATGAAACGCTTGCTCGACCTAGTGCTTATTGGATTGGGCGCGCCGCTGTGGTTGGCACTTCTGGGTTTGGTGGCGTGCGCGGTGCGCGTGAAGCTCGGCGCGCCGGTGCTGTTCCGCCAAATCCGCGCTGGCATGCACGGGCGCGAGTTCGAGCTGATCAAGTTTAGGTCCATGACCAATGCCCGCGATTCCGGAAGAGCGCTGCTTCCCGATGAGGATCGGCTGACGTCCTTTGGGCTGTGGCTGCGTTCGACCTCACTCGACGAACTGCCACAGCTGCTCAATGTGTTGCGCGGCGACATGAGCCTTGTCGGGCCTCGTCCGTTGCTGATGGAATACCTGTCGCGCTACACGCCGGAGCAGGCGCGCCGACTAGACGTGCGTCCGGGCATCACTGGCTGGGCTCAGATCAACGGTCGCAACGCCGTCTCCTGGGAAGAGAAGTTCAACCTCGACGTCTGGTACGTGGATAACCAGTCTTGTTGGCTGGATGTCAAGATACTGTGGCGCACGCTTCGCGGCGTGCTGGCGCGCGAGGGGATCAGTGCTGCTGGTCAAGCCACAATGCCGGAGTTCATGGGTACGACACGAAAGGACATGGAGAAGTGAAACTTGGGAAACGCCTCAGGAGGACTTATAGCGAATGTCTCGTGCCTGTACCCTTCGTGTTCCGCAGGTCTTCGTGGTGCATTCGACCGCTCCCGAACACCCAAAGTTAAGGCGATGATCGGGGGCTGAGTTTCCGTGTAAACCAAGCTGAAGCGGTCGCAATTGAAGAGGCCCATGGCGTTTAACGCTGTGGGCCTTTTTGTTTTTGGCGGCGTGCACCACTGAGGCTGGGTGAATTACTGAGTCGCCTGGGATGTGTCTTCCGTCTTCCGTCTTCCGTCTTCCGTTCCCATGTTAACAGCAGTCTCGCCTCGCCGAGGCTCGTTCTCCTCCACGGTGTCTTGCGTTTGGCCGGGCTGTGCGGAATAGTCAGACTGTGAATGTGGGAAACGTCAGAGCGACTGACTCACTGTTGGCCTCTTACCAAGCCGTGGGCGGAATCAACCACATGGACGGGAAGAATCTCCCGTCCAAGCGAGCGATAGCCAAGATCACGCAAGACCTGCTCAGGTTACTGTTCCCGGGTTACTTCGACGAGCGGGTCGTCCACTCTTCGCAGGTCCGGGCGAAGACGAGCGCGCTTGTCAAGTCGGTCCAGGAGCGGCTGCAGACCGAGATTCGGCGCAGTCTTGAGTATGCGCCGCCGTCCGGCGCGAGCAGAAAGGAATTGCGGACTCAGGCCAAGGATTTGAGCGCTCGATTGTTGCGCTGCCTGCCTGACGTGCGCGACTTGCTACAGACTGACGTGGAAGCTGCGTACAACGGGGACCCCGCGGCGTTAAGCCGGGAAGAAGTGATCGTGGCCTATCCATTCATTGAGGCAATCGCAGTCCAGCGCGTTGCGCATCGGTTGTATCTCGACAAGGTGGAATTGATCCCGCGCATTATGACGGAGTGGGCGCATGGACGAACAGGACTGGACTTGCATCCCGGCGCTGAGATCGGCACGCATTTCTTCGTCGACCATTGCACGGGCACGGTTGTCGGCGAAACTTCAAGCATAGGCGACCATGCTCGGATGTACCAGGGCGTTGGACTGGTGGCTCGTTCGCTTGCGGCAGGTCAGGCACTCCGCGGACTGAAACGCCACCCGACTATCGAAGACAGAGTGACGATCTATGCAGGTGCGACGATCATGGGCGGCGACACCGTGGTCGGGAGTGGGACCACAATCGGGGCGAACGTTTTCCTAACACACAGTGTTCCCGCCAATTCGCTCGTTCTGGCCGAAGGTGTGGATGTGAAAGTCCTGCCAAAACCCGTCGAACACGCGTCCGCGGAGAGTCAAATCTAGGCCTCTTATGGCGCGCGTCGTTCTCGAGCATGTCAACAAGGTTTTCCACGGCCCGACTGGCGAGCCCGTGCACGCCGTGCGCGACATCACGCTTGATATCGGCGATGGCCAGCTCGTCGTTCTTGTGGGCCCCTCCGGCTGTGGAAAAACCACGACGCTTCGCCTGATCGCCGGGCTTGAGGATTTGACCGCCGGCACGATTTCCATTGATGGCCGTGTTGTTAACCAGATGAGGCCTAAAGAGCGCGACATCGCGATGGTCTTTCAGCATCACGCCCTGTATCCACACATGACAGTGTACGACAATATGGCGTTCGCGCTGAGACTGCGGAAACGGCCGAAGGCCGAGATTGATTCGCGTGTCCGCGAAGCAAGCGAACTGCTGGGACTGAGCGGTCTGCAGGACAGGTTGCCTGAGGCTTTGTCGGGGGGCGAACGTCAGAGAGTGGCGGTGGGCCGCGCCGTGGTGCGTCACCCAAAAGCGTTCTTGCTCGACGAGCCACTCTCAAACCTCGACCCGCCAATGCGGACACAGATGCGCCTCGAGCTAAAGCAGCTCCACGAACGGCTCGCCGCCACCATGGTCTATGTCACTCACGACCAGATCGAGGCGCTCACATTAGGCGACAACATCGTCGTTATGAATCAGGGCGCCGTGCAGCAGATAGGCTGTCCAATGGCTGTCTATCAGTCGCCGGCGAACATGTTCGTCGCGGGCTTCATCGGGTCACCGCCTATGAACTTCGCGAATGGAGTTGTCGAAGCCCAAGGCGGCGCCTGCTTTTTCAGATTCGCCGAGACGGACGGAACGTTGCGACGTGACGCAAAAGCTCTGCAATTACCTGACGGTTTGAGCAAGAGACTACTGCCCCACGGCAGTCAGCGGGTCATAATGGGTTTGCGGCCCGAGGACATGGTCCCAGTCTCGCAGGCCGGTTCGGAAGACACGGACACCACCCTTGAGGCCGTCGTCGAGCTTGTCGAGCCGGTTGGCCCAGACTTGCATCTTCACATGAACGCATTGGGCTGGCGATCTGTCTGGCGTTGGCCGCTCAAGAGTCTGCCTCGTCGAGGTGAAGAACTGCGGGCCCAAGTTGCGATGAGTCACGCGAGATTCTTCGATCCTGATACTGGCCGCGCAATCGTACTGGATTAGGACTGCCGCAACGCACCAGGCGGGTCGCAAGTCGCATCCGACTTGAGTTCAGACGGCCGGCCGGTGTGTACTCAGGGCCGTGCGTTTGATGTGTCTGAGCGTTGCCTGCGCGGGACTTGCTCTGGGAAGTCTGGGCTGTCGCCATTCACCCGCGCGCGTGACAGCGCTGCCGCCCGCAGCCCGCGGGCCCGCCGATACAGCCGCCTTCTCGCAAACAAGCCAGACCGCAGCGCAGTCTACGCCACTCCCCGCACCAGAGGCCGTGGCGACACGGTTTGCCGCGCCGTTGACAAACTTGATCTATGAGGGCTGGGTGCCTATCACGACCTGGGCAAAGGACGTCGGAATCGGCCCGCCGACGACGACTGTTGCCGGGCCGGATTTGCTTACGACATTGCAGTTTCCGACTGGCGTTCTCACGCTGAGGTCTGGACGCCAACGGGCGCGATGGGATGGCGCTGATTTCTGGTTGGCGTTTCCATCACGAAACATCCGAGGCCAAGCTTGCATACATGCCCTCGATATTCAGAAGACACTCTGGCCGATTCTGACTGACAACGCCGATCTGCCCGTCGCCAACCGGGTTGTCGTGTTGGACGCCGGACATGGTGGGCGCGATCCGGGCGCGCGGAACGTGGCAACTGGCCATTGGGAAAAGGAATACACACTGGACTGGGCCCTGAGACTTAGGCCATTGCTCGAGCAACAGGGTTGGCAGGTCGTCCTCACACGGACTAACGACACCGACGTTACGCTTGCCGAACGCGTGGCGATTGCGGATGCCCAACGCGCGGGTCTATTCCTCAGTCTCCATTTCAACTTCGGAGGCGCCAACCCTGGCGAGTCTGGGATCGAGACCTACTGCGTCACACCAGCCGGCTTGCCTTCGAGCGTCGTCCGCCCGCCACCGGAAGACCCGAACGAGCTCCTTCCCAACAACGCCTTTGACGAGCCGAATCTGCGGCTGGCGATTCGCGTTCAGCGCGCTCTGATCAGGCGAATGGGCGCCATCGACCGTGGCGTGCGACGCGCCCGATTCATGGGCGTCCTCCGCGGCCAAGAACGCGTGGCTCTCCTGATCGAAGGAGGTTACCTTTCAAATCCCGGCGAGGCCCGCCTTGTCTCCAGTCCGGAACACCGCCACGCGCTTGCTCTCGCGGTGGCTGAAGCATTGACGCCCACACCGCGGGACATCGGCTTGCCAGTCCCAACGTCCTGAGTGGACGGCACGCGCGGACCTTCTAAGGGCTTATGACCCTTAAAGCTCCATGGTCTACTGAGAACCGAGCTGGCAGAAAACCGACATTGTCACCGTCAACCTGGAATGGCACTTCGTCATCGCTCGTAACCACAACCTCAGCCGCCCGCAGAAAGCGGTCGCCTTTCATCTCGAAACCACCGTCCCAAAGCCATGCCCATCCGAATCTAGCCAGACCAAGAGCGGTGACCTCCGGCATTACCCGCACCTCGAGTAGTCCGTCGCGCAAATCGCCTTCGGGAAACATTGGCACGGAGCCGCCGTAGAATCGCCCATTGCCAATCAGGATAAGCTCCCCGGCGTCGTGGGCGTCGCCGCATCTGACCTGCACGCGGGGCTGCGCAGTGACGAATGCGCGGACTCCACCAGCCGCGTAGGCTAGCGAGCCGACCCGTTTTTTTAGTTCCCAGTCGGTCGCCGCCACGGCCCGGGCGTCCAATCCGGCGCCGGCCAATTGGACGAAGAACCTTCGTTGCCGGGCCGCGCCAGTTCCGTGTTCCACCCATGGCAAGTCGATGCGTGTCTCGCGACCGGCCTCAAGAACAGCCCAGGCTGAGCGGAGGTCCTGGGGCAGCTTCAACTCGCGAGCAAAGACATTGATGGTGCCCAGTGGCAAGAGGCCAAGTCTCGCGCGCCGCGGTCCTTCGGGAGCAGAGCCAATTCCTTGAACGACCTCGCTCACCGTGCCGTCGCCGCCAGCAGCGACGATCGTATCGAACCCGGCAACGACCGCGTCGCGAGCCAGTATAGTGGCGTGTCCGGCGTGGCTCGTGGGCTTGAGAGCCCATTCACCTGCTATATCCTCCACATCGCGGAAAAAGCGCCGAGCTTTGTCTCCGCGCGCAGTCGGATTGAAAATGATACAGGCGCGCATGGCTGTGAGCGAAGATACCTCACTTCGGCCCCCCCGTCGAGCTGCGGGCTCGGGTGCTCCCCATGAACCTTGCTTTACCGCGTAAACGCGGGACTCTGGCGGGCGGCCGCTCTGCATGGTCCGTAGCGTTGTCCGGCTCGCGACCGGTCAGAGTTCCGCCGTCAGCCGTAACGATGCAGATGGATAAACCACTGATTACCCTGAATACACGGAAAACACCGTATGCAGGCATTTGGACTCCACGCCGCAAATCAAGAGAGCGCTCATCGAACGATGAGTCTCAAACCTCTTGGTCAGATACACGCAAGTGGCTGCTCATCCGTGTGTTCCGCGTTCTTCGAGTCTTCGTGGTGCGTTGCGATAGTTAGGCGACACCTTAGGCGATGATCAGGAGCTCAAGAATGCAGTTGAAGCCTGTTCGCTTGGGAGGTTAGAATAGTCGTGTCTGACGGTTGGTGCGATGTGGTCGGGACGTAGCGCAGCCTGGTAGCGCGCCTGAATGGGGTTCAGAAGGTCGTGAGTTCAAATCTCACCGTCCCGACCAATGTGTGGCACCGGACAGCTTGAAGAGACTCTCAAGACACCATGTGGTACCGGGGAACGCGCGAATCGCGCCATGGTTGTTGAAAGGAGGACGACTAGAATCGTGTCGAGGTTGCCCCTTCATTTGACCGCCGCCGCACTCGTGGCAGCGGTGGGATTGGCGTTTGTGGCAACTTATAGCCGGTCTGGAACCGAACCTGAACGCGATTCTATTCCGCTCGGCTTTCTCCTTTCCTCCAACCCGCCGGGGCTTCCGGTCGTTGCTCGTCCGCCCGCCTCGCAACCACTGGTTGGCCTGGCGACAGACTCGTACCTAGACATAACGCCTGTGCGGCGGACCATGGGCCTCGACCTAGTGAAGATGGGTTGGACATACAACTGCATGGAATGCCATGCGCTTTTGGTTGCCAGGTGGCACTACGACCGTCCGATGGTTGAACACGAGAACATCGAGTTCGATCACGGCAACAACAGGTTCTGTCTCAACTGTCATCATCCGGCCAACCGCAACGCGTTTGTCGACTACGATGGGTCGGAGATAGCCCAGTCTGACGTTGTGCTGCTCTGCGCCAAGTGCCACGGACCGATTCACCGCGACTGGGAGGCTGGCGTGCATGGCCGCGGCAACGGTTACTGGGATGAGAAACTGGGTCCCAAAACAAGGCTCCGCTGCATTCAATGCCACGATCCGCATCGTCCGCGGTTCCCCGCGTTGAAACCCGAACCGCCACTGCGCTACCCAGCGCGCGCCGCTAATCCGCCCGCGGTGTTGCATCCGCATGTATCGCGTTCCGAGAGTCATGACTGACTCCTCCGAAAACCACGCAAGTCAGGAAACGGCGTCCAGGGCGGATGCGTCCGTCGACCGCCGGGTTTTTCTCAAGAAGACGGCCGCGGTGGCGGCGGGCGCGGCTGGCTTAGTGGCTGCGCTGAGTCCATTGGCCAAGCTCGAACGAGGTGAAATCACATTGGACGCTCTGCTCCAGAAGCACTACAGGAAACTGACGCCGTCGGAGCTGCGGCACATTCTTAAGGACCTGGAAGTTCAGTGCCACAAGGAGCACGGTGTCCGCCCTGAAATCCGCGATCCGCGTCCGATGGACGGGGTCGAGTTTGGCTATGCGCTGAATCTTACCCGGTGTATTGGGTGTCGTCGTTGCGCGCGGGCATGCTTGGCCGAGAACAACCAATCGCGAGACGACGCGGACGATTTGGAGCTTTCCTATATTCGCGTGCTGGAATTGGACAAAGGGGCAATCAACCTGGAGACTTCCGACCTTTATTACGACGCCGAGCTGGTGCCGCGTCAGGGCAAGTATTACATGCCAGTCCAATGTCAGCAATGCCGCGAACCGCCGTGCACGAAGGTGTGTCCCGTGCAGGCCACTTGGACCGAGCCCGACGGGGTTGTGGTTGTGGACTACAACTGGTGCATCGGCTGTCGGTACTGCATGGCGGCTTGTCCTTATGACGCGCGCCGATTCAATTATGTAAGACCCAAAGTTCCGGCCGAGGCCATAAATCGAAACCAAAGCTACCTAAGCAACCGGCTCCGTCGGAAAGGCGTTGTCGAGAAGTGCACGTTTTGTCTGCACCGGACCCGGGTGGGGAAATACCCGGCCTGCGTCGAGGTGTGCCCGACGGGTGCGCGTCTGTTCGGGAACATGCTCGATCCGAATAGCGAGATCGGATACGTCTTGAGGAACAAGAGGGTCTACGTACTCAAGGAAGAAGTGGGCACGCTTCCGCGGTTCTACTACTTCTTCGACGCATGAGGGACTACTTCAAGTTTATCAGGCGCGTGGCCCTCGTATCGTTCCAGGGAAGCTGGAAGTTCCATGTTTGGATGGCGTTCCTGAGCGTGGTGTCATTGATTGGGTTGCATGCTTACGCTCGGCAGTTGGTCCTAGGATTACAGACAACTGGCATGACCAACCAGGTCAGTTGGGGCGCTTACATAGCCAACTTCACGTTTCTTGTCGGGGTTGCCGCCGCGGCGGTGATGCTGGTGATACCCGCCTACGTCTACAAGAAACAGTTCATGCAGGAGGTTGTTCTTTTTGGGGAGTTGATGGCGATCGCCGTCATTGTCATGTGTCTGCTTTTCGTGATGGTGGACCTTGGGCGTCCCGAGCGCTTTCATCACATGATTCCTCCGTTTGGCATTCTCAATTTTCCAAGTTCGATTCTCTCGTGGGACGTGATTGTGCTGAACGGCTATCTGTTGTTGAACCTGCATATCGCGGGATATCTTTTGTATTGCCGTTACAGGCAGCGGCACCCGACCAGACTGTTCTATGTGCCGTTTGTTTTCACTTCCATGGTCTGGGCCGTGAGCATACACACCGTGACGGCTTTTCTTTACGTCGGGCTCGCCGGGCGCTCATACTGGCATCACCCCCTGGTCCCGTCGCGGTTTCTGGCCTCCGCGTTCGTCGCCGGTCCCGCCTTGCTCATCCTGACATTCCAAATCATCCGTCGTGTGACGCGATACTGGATCGGCGATCAGCCAATCTTCACACTTCGCTTGATCATGACGGTCGCCATGATCATCAATGTATTTCTTCTGGCGAGTGAACTTTTCACTGAGTTCTACTCGCCAACGGCCCATTCGGCAGCGGCACGCTACCTCTATTTCGGTTTGCACGGACACGCCGGACTTGTGCCGTGGATATGGACCGCGATCGCGCTCGACGTGATCGGGCTTGGCTTGCTCGTCACGCCACTGAGCCGCCGGATCGCGGGTTTGAACGTGGCTTGCGTCGCCTGTTTTGTCGGTATTTGGATCGAGAAAGGCATGGGCCTTATAGTTCCCGGTTTTGTCCCTTCGCCTGTTGGGCAAGTCGTCGAGTACCTACCTACGTTGAACGAGACGCTTGTCTGTGTTGGCATCTGGGCTTTCGGCGCGCTGCTTTACACCTGGATGCTGCATATCGCCATCCCGATCATGAGTGGTGATCTACGGGCACAAACCGTGCTGGCCGTTGATCCTGCCAAAGGCTAGAATGCGCCGCGTGAAACGTCTGGGTCTCCAAGCCCGATGAATACCGAGAAACCGTGTGGCAGTAGACTCTCCCTGAACCGGGTAGGTGCGGATTCCAATCCGTCCCCAAC
>JAXDCU010000442.1:0-7453 GCA_034677645.1 Verrucomicrobiia bacterium | reverse complement strand
TTTGGGGCCATGAACCTTGCGGTAGGGCGACGCTCCCGCGGAGCCGGGCCGCGATATACCGCACAGGCTGTGAGCGGCTCGGCTGGAGCCTCGCCCTACCGGGGAATGCATCTGGTTCATGGGGAGCGTTGATGACAAACGAGTTGTCACGCGTCGGGACCATGAACTCGGTGGGGACGCGTTCCACCGCGTCGCCGTTTGTCGGGCGAAATCAGGGACCGATTGGAATCGATCCCACCAGGTTCATTGAGAGCCATAAATCAACGTGTGACCGCCCGAAGCCGGATGAATACTTTTGGTTTATCCCGAAGGGGGGGGATCACGCGCCACGTCACCAATTCCCTGCCACCGCCGAGCGAGTCTCTGGAGACCAGTTCCATGTGAGAGGCGCCGTCCTGCCATGCGATCAGGTCGGTGGAGAAAGCGATACTGATCTCGACGCTTTCGGCGCTCAGGCTCGCAGGGTAGCTCAGCCGCAGCGCGTACTGCCCGCCGCGCGATTCTGGTTGGAGCGCAATTTGAATTGGGATTGGCGGCAGGCCAAGGTCGTTGCCCAAAGCGTAGTCGATAAGATCGGCCTCGCCGTTGCCATCAGCGTCGCCAAATGGATTTGAGGGGAAACGGGGCGCGTCCGGCCAGCCGGGATTCCCGCCCAATCGGGTGCTAGCCCGCCAATTTGACGCGACGTCGTGGTCCGGGTTCGTTTCGGGCGCGATCAGGACAATGCTGTAGCCGGCATCGGCGTCTTGCGGCCAAGGCGCCTGATCGTCATAAGTGAATTCGCGAATGGTCTCGTTGTAGGCGTCTTCGAGTTTGACAAGCTCGCCGCCGTTGCTGAGCGCGGTGTCATTGGCAAATGCACCCGCCACAGGGCGATTTGTTCCGTAGGCCGCATTGAAAGCGGCAAGGTCGCGCACGACCAGGACGCGCGCGCCTGGGAGCAGGGAAGCAACCGCGCTGTTGGTGAAATCGAATTCCACGCCCTGAGTGAAGCGCACGCCTTGCAGATTCAGCGTCACCGAGTCGCTGATGTTCAACAGTTCGATGAACTCGGCCAGACCGTCGCCAGACGGATGGTACATCAGCTCACTAATTACAAGATATCGCTGGGGGTCGGAAGGCTGCGCTGGATAAGAGGTCACGTTGTTTGTCTGGCCGGAGCTATCGATCAGAACGAGTGTCTCGCCGAAGCTTGAAAGGTGCCCTTCGTATCCGCCCTGGACAAAAAGCCCCTCGCCGCCTTTGGGCGACGCTGAGCGGGCCCGAAAAGCGGCGGCATTCGGAGAGACATAGATCGAGCCACCAGCCGGGATAACCGTGCCGCCCAGGAAAGTGTGTTCGACTCCGCCATTCAGCCGCCAGCCGGAAACATCCACCGCGGCTGCGTTGCGATTAAGAAGCTGGATGAACTCCTCATCCTGGTTTCCCGAGGTTGGTGATGCCTCAATAGCGCCAAAGTCGATTCTCGGCTCGAGGGTGCTCGGTAGGACGACATTCCCCCCGTACAATTCCGGAAGTATGAGCATGTCACTGCTGCCAGTAGTGTCATTGAGCCCTTGGATGGCGAGGATGTTTCGACCGGCCCTGAGACTGCCTGTACTCTCGGTGACATCATAAAGGGTGAACGCGAAGGGGTTAGCCTCGTGTGAGATTGTCGCGGCGGAGTTCCATTGCAGTGGGTCGTCGACGTATGCGGACGCGATTCTAGTCCCGTTGAGAAACGCGACAAAGCCGTCGTCGCATTTCATTCGCAATTGGAGGCAATCGAAGGCAGCGGGATCGACCACGTTAAATTCGATTCTGATATAGGCGCTATTATTGTTACGCATTTGGGCGTCGATGTTGGCGCCGATGAGCGCCTCATACCCAGTGCCGCGTTCATAGCCGACGCCCGTGGCGCCACTTATCCAGGCAGATGTATTGAAGGGCTCGAAAGTGGGGTGGCCGGTCCAGGTCAGGCCCAGGTTGCCATTTGAGGGGACGCGCACTTTGACTGGCGCGCCTTGGACCACTAAAGGGGTGTAGTTCGTCGTCGGCCCGCCGCCCGTTTGCGGCTGAGGTATTTCGCCGCCCCGGCCGACAATCTGCGTGTTGTAGATGTAACTCCGGCGGGCCGGCAGGTACTCGGTTTTCCAGCGCTGAACGGCTTCGGCCATCGTTTCGACCGCGACGTTTGGGTTTGTGTAGCTCACGGTAGTTCCACCCTGGAGCCAGGAACCCCATTTCTCGAAATCGCGCCGCGCGTCTGACGGGACAATTGATGGAGGATCGATGAGCGCCAGTTGCTCGTTGAGTCGTCGCTCGCAGTACAACTTGTTCTCGTCCGCTCCCGCTTCAGGCGACGGTTGAAGGAACTGGTCCGTGAGAGTGCGGATGCGCCTCATGATCATGGCGCGCATATCGGGATTTGAGAACATTTGCGCGACAAGGCGAATGGCGGTGCTGTTCACCACGTAGCCGTCCGTGTAGAGAGTATTGTCGTAATACGTGTCCTGCGAGTTCCAAAACCGGCCGAAAGAAAGGTCGAGGTCCCACGGCAGGATGGCCCACTCGTCGCTCTTGCCGGTATCTCGGTAGATATACCAGTTCTTGCTGTGCATATCGATGTTGCGGATCACCGAGTTGGCCGCGACGATGTTGACGCAGCGCGGGATATCGATATTGTCGTAGAAGTACCTGACCAGGGCTTGTCCCGTCAGGTCCAAGCCGTTGATGAGCGTCTGGAGGTCGTTGTTGTTCTCGGAAAGGCGGGTCTTCTTCTCCACGCCGCTAGTCGCGGTATTGCCGGCATCCTTGTTGAGCAGGTTGTCGTACACCTTGTAGAGCGCCCCGTCTTTGTTCAACCCGGCGCGTTCAAGATAGATTTCGTCGGCGTCTTCGACCATGTCAGCGGTGCTGAAGAAGCCGCCGTTTTGCTGGACGCGGACGGTAAAGGCGAAGTGAGCGGCGACACCCGCCTCGCGCATTACCTCATAGGCCAGCACGTGCCTGACCTTCGACTTGTCGGCCCAATTGCTGAGCAGATCTATGTCGGCGACTCGCGGGGCGCTGGGGCTCCATCGGAAACGCTGAGTGCGATTGAAATCGATATTGTAACTCTTCTTGGGGAAACCGATTGACGACTGCCCGTGCACGGTGAACAACACGTTGTCGTAGAACTCGCCTTCGTAATAAACCGAGCCGCGCGAGCCGCTAAAGGTCCCAGCGCCGCCGGGATTGCTTGTGAACCAGTGGAACACGGGCAGAGCGGTCCTGATGCTGGTGTCATGCGCCACTGTTCCGAAGTACTGTTCCGAGTCAAGCGGGGAACGGTAAGAGGGTTCTTTTGTGATGGCGCCTTGCACGTCGGTGGCCATGAACCGCCAGCGAGTCATCTCGCCCGACGCAAAAGCGGATTGGTTGAGAACCGCGGTGAAAATCCCGTCGCCCGCGGTGGCATCGCCTCCCGTCCCATCGTCGGTCATCCGCACGCTAGCTTCGCTGGTGTACATCCGCCGGGAATAGAGTCTCACCGTCATCACCGGACCGTTGACTGGTATCACCCTTGCGGCGATGGCCAATGGACCGGTCACCGGCTGTGGCGGATTGGGTTCCAGCACTTGAACGATGGGACCAGCGCGGACGCCGCTCGTGTTCTCAGCGCCGGGGGTGGGAGTGGCGAAGAAGCTCCAAACTGGCGGAGTCGCGGTCTGATGAAGACCAAACGATTCATTCTCGAATTGAGGCGGGTAATTTGGAGAAAGGGCGCTTATCACCGTGACTCCGTCCGGAGCCACCAAAGCGAGGTACTCGCCGGCGGAGGAGAGCTGGAAGTCAGTGTGCAAGCGCGTTTCCGGATTGGTCCGGTTCTTTCCGGAGGCGAAGACGACGAGGTAACCGCCCGGCTCCAGAGTCACGGCGGGGAACGTCCACTTGCCAAGATTCGCTGCGTTGTCGGTGAGATGGTAGCCCGCCAGCGAGAGTGGGAGGCTATCTGGATTGTGAATTTCGATCCAGTCGGAATACTCGCCGTCCTCGTCGGCGAGACCGGCGTCGTTCGCGGCGACGAACTCGCTGATTACGGGAGTGCCGAAGCTGGGCGTGACCACGCTCAGCGCGAGCGAGAGCGACAGCGACCGCCAGAATGAGCACTGACTGAATTTCGGCACACAAACCTGATACCGCACCAAAGAGCTCAAAGCAAGTTTCGCTTGATCAAGGTTCGATTGTTCAGGTTTGCGTTTGATCAAGGTTCAGCTCGTTCCATTATCATCCGGTAGAACGCACCAGGGCCAGGGAGCGACTCAACGAATATTGTCTGGATGTCGCCGGTTCCTTGGCGCGATTGCAGTATGAGCGGATCGTCGAGCGCGAGTGAATGCGGCACATTGGTCCAATCCCCAGACGCGATGTCTGGAGCGCGTTGTGCTCGGTATCTGAGGCCGGACGTAGTGCTGAACTTCAACTCGACACGCGATGGTTTGGGAAGGGCGATGCTTGTAACGAATGCCGGGGGAGCGACCGTCACGGTCCCGTCGATTAGGACGGGAAAGAAATCTCCGTCAAAACTTGGGTATTTGGTTCGGCCATTGCGAGTGTTCAACGTCAAGCTGAAGGTCCCGGAACTGAAGCCGGTGGTGTCCAAGACCACGGTTGCAATCTTCGACAAGCCGTTTGGCAGACCGACGGTGTTCGACGCAGTCAAGGTGCCTCGCTCGTAGAGCTGCGGCACGATCGATCCCGCGCCGCTCGAACCGTTGTTGTTAGATTCGAAAACCGTTCCGGCAAAAACATCCACGGACGCGATTGCGGGGCCGTTGGTTTTTCCTCCCAATGGCGGGCCGCCGTCGGCCACCTGAATATTGAAGCCGACGCCGATGACCTGAAGCGTGGGGCCGGTGTTCCTCACGAAGACGTCGAAAGCCTGATGTGGCGTATTGGGCAGGAGTGTGATTTCAGGCAGATCGATGGAGACCTCGGCGCGGACGGGGCTGGTTGCCGAGGCAAAACACGCCAGGCACAAACACGCACACAAGCGGAAAATGGCTGTCGAGGCCCAAGACGCTGTTCGGCCGGGACACGGAGGGCGGGTAAGGGCAACGATGTCCACCATCGCGACGAGTCAACTCTATGTCCGCCGGCCCCGGACGATTCGAGCTCCCGTGAACAGCAGGAGCGCCGCAGCGGTCGCGATTCCCCAAACGCCAGGTTCGGGCACTATTGTCACCGTGCCGTCGATCAGCAGGGGAATTTGGTCCTCGCCGAGCGTGGTGAACTTGGTCGGGCCATTTAGCGTGTTGAGTGTCAGCTTATAGGTGCCGGGGCTGAGACCGGTAGTGTCGAGAGTGACGGTTGCGATTCTGGCTCCGCTTTGGAGAGTCACTTCTGGCGACTTGTCAGGGTGGGTTAATGTGCCGCGTTCGTAGACCTGAGGCACGATCTGGCCACTGCCGCTGGAGCCGTTGTTGTTCGACTCGAAGGCTGTTCCAGTGAAGATGTCCACGAAGGCAATTGTCGGGCCATCGATGACGCCGCCCGCATCGGGTCCGCCGTCAGCCACCTGAATATTGAAACCGATCCCGTTCACCAAAACAGGTTCGGCAAGGGGGCCAAGATAGACGGGAAAACTCTGATTCGCCTTGTCTGGCAGCATCGAAACCTCAGGCAAGTCAATCCTGAGCTGCGCGCGCAACGGACCGGTCATCCACGCCAGGCATCCCACCAACAATGCCACCCTCACCCCTAGCCCGCATATTGCGCAGCGCGGCCAAGCCGCAACTGAGACGCGGCCGAGAATCATGCTGATGAGTCGGCGCAATACGCTATGGAGCCTTCCCACCAAGGTCCTCTCCAATCGAACGGGGCGGCGAGACCCAAGATCAGGCGAGAGGGACTGTGTCTCGCACCCCATCGACTCCAGGACAAGGCCGGGGATGGCAGAACTGTTCACTTCGATCGATGTCATAGGATCGAGATTTGGCGTGTAGCGGCTCTGTGCGAGACGCGTCGCAACTCGTTAGCGAGCGAGACAGGATGGGAGGTCGGTACGTTCTGGCATTCCTCGGCGATTTTCCCGACCGCCATGGTCGGGCTCGGTGATTTAACCGACACCACTTTTGACCGAGTCAGAGTGAAGGCGCTTGGAGCAGTTACACCAGACACATCTCGCCAGCCAAGGCAAAGCCGCTCTTCAAGTGCTGGACGAGCTAGTTGCGGAGCAAACCAAGTCGCCGCCGCGGCAGGTCCGGTTTGATTCAAGTTGACTGGGACGACCAGCGTGCCGATATCCGTACCAGGCAATCCCGCGTTGGCCAAAACCGCGCCCATGCCGCTCGGTGGTGCGATCAGTTGGAGCGCCGTAGTCACATTTGTGCCGTTCAATCGCGCCAGGTTTTCATCCGACACGTCAACCTTCGTGTCGCGGCTGTAGTCGTACGGATCGTCGACCGGCGCAGGATTCAGAAAATGGCGCGGGTGCGCTCGCGCTCCCGCTTCGTCGCTGACATCGACGTGGGCGTTGGCCGCGTTGTTGCCGGATTCGCCTATTGCGTTTCCGAAATAGAACACGTCGGCGCTCGAGAGACCAGTGCGGCTTGTCGATAGGACTTTGACCTGGAGCCACTGTTTCTGAATCGCTTTGTTGGCCCAAGTGATCGTGATCCGAGCCGAGCCACCCTCCCCTGCCCCGCTCCGAACGGTGACGCTGACTGGCACCGGCGCTGTCGCCCAACCGCTCAGGTCACTGCTGTTGCCGATCTTGAACTCGAAGTCGTCTTTGGTGATCGCATCTGGTAGATCCGGTAGGTTAGCCACATCGATCATGATGCCATTGATGCCTCGGCTGTAGCTTGTGTAATTCGAAAACGTAGCCGTCTGGCCCGGCAACAAGGCGGTCTTGTCGGTCGCGATGGCGGCGTCGTCATTTGCATTGGCCGCCGGATCATTCGCGTCAAAGGCTGAAGCATTGTAGAAAATCCAGCGGCCCACGATGTGGGGTTCGTTGTCGTTGGTCGTCACCGACACGGTCTGGTCGGGCACCGGGTCCCACGTGTCATCCGAGAGGTCATCGATCACGGAGACTGTCACAGTGCTGGTGATTGGTCCGTCGCTGATCGTGTCATCCACCGCCGATATTGTGACCAATTGTGCTGCATACCAGTTCTCCGGTGTAAACGTGAGAGTGGACTTGTCGACATCGGCTTCGGTCGTGTCACTCGCGACCACTGAGAAGACCACGTCGCTGCCTGGCTGCTGTGTGAGCAGGACTGTGAAGGTGGTTGTCGTGTTAGGCTCCGACACCGTGGCGGTCACGGGGCTGACCAGGAAACCCGAGACGGTCAGTTGCACGTCGTTGCCAGTGCCGCCCGCGTAGCTGATCTGAAACACGGTGTCGCCGACGACGAATGTCGCGCCTTCCGGTTTGTCCGCGAACGTGCCGGCGACCGATGAGCTTGAGTCAACCCGGTCGATGATA
>JAXDCU010000441.1:0-6482 GCA_034677645.1 Verrucomicrobiia bacterium | reverse complement strand
TGGCCTGCGGCGAGGCGCGACGAGGGAGCATATCCGCAGCGATACGCGACCGAGGAGCAACAAAGCCACGGGCCAAATTCGGCGCAACCCGCAGGGCGGCAGTCCTTTTGGGCGCAGGCGTCGTTGCGCGCTCCTCACAGACCTCTGGCGGGGATGCTCGTCGCTTCCGCCTCGCCTGCGCCCAAAATCCCTAGCCGCGAACGTCACCGTATTTGCGTTCATGACCACTTAGAATCGGACATCAGGCCGTCCTGGGAGTTCAAAGCAACCACACTCCGTGCCGGGCGCAGCCGCCATGGCCACCATGCTTATTATCTACAAAGACACGCGATGCCGCACTTGCTTGGAAGATTGTCGCGGCTTGAATGGGCCAGTTGGGCTCGCGAGCCGCTTGGAAACGAACCTGACCTCAGCAAGCCAGCGAATCGGTCGATCGCTCGGCCTCGGAGGGGCGTGGAGTGATGATCATAGCGTCTGGTTCGGCCGACAGTTTGCGCAGTCTTGCCAAAAACCAAACTGCCGTCGCCATTCCGATCAAAAGACCGAGCACCGTTCCCAACGCTGGGCTCAGGCCGAATCCTACGTCTTCGACCATGATATAAGTCGTCGTCACGACAGTCATGAACACGGCGGGGAAAAAGGCCAGCCACCATCGGCTGCTTCGCCGCACCAGGAAAATGGCCGTACCCCACAGCGTGACGGCCGCTAATGTTTGGTTTGCCCAGCCGAAGTAGCGCCAGATAACACTGAAATCGACGAAGTTCAGCGCGAACGACAACCCAAAAAGCGGCACCACGAGCAAATAGCGATTGAGAATCCGCTGCTGCGAAACGCGAAAATAGTCGGCGAGAATCAAACGGCCGACACGGAAAGCGGTGTCGCCGGACGTGATAGGCAATACAACGACGCCAAGAATAGCCAGCACGCCGCCCAGTTTGCCCATGGTCGCAATGCAGGCGTCGTGCACAACCGCGCCGGGACCGCCGCCGCCGGGTTTGAGCACCGCCGCCAGACCATCGTGACTGCCATAGAATCCCTGCGCCACGGATGCCCAGATCAACGCGATCAAGCCCTCGGCGATCATCGCGCCGAAAAAGACCAGACGCATGTGTTTCTCACTCTTGAGGCAGCGAGCCATGAGCGGACTTTGCGTCGCGTGAAACCCGCTGACCGCGCCACAGCTAACGGTGATGAAGATCAATGGCCAGGCAGGGAGACCCTGGGGATGAAGATTCCGGAGTGTGAAATCCGGCACATGAATCCGTCCCGTGAACAACGCGACAGTCAAGCCAATCACCATGACCAGCAACGCCAACGAGAAAAAAGGGTAAAACCGGCCGATGATCTTATCGATGGGCAAGAGCGTCGCCACCAGATAATACGAATAGATGACCACCATGACGATCCACATCCAAGCTGACTGACCGTGGAACTTGAGCTCCAGCCAGTCCTTGGCACCTTCGCCAAACCACCCCCCCACCGTCTGTGCCGGCAGCACGTCCACGAGCAGCAGCGCCGGCCCCTTCACAAACACCGTTCCCACCAACAACATGAGCAGCAGGATGAAAAACGTCGACGCATGCCGCGTCACCCCGCCCAAGTAATGGCCAATGAGGTCCGGCAAACCGGCGCCGCCATTGCGAACGGACATAGCACCAATCAGAAAATCATGCACCGCCCCGCCGAGAATACAGCCGAAGACGACCCACAGAAAAACCTGCGGCCCCCATAACGCGCCCATGATCGGACCGAACACCGGTCCGAGGCCGGCGATATTCAGGAGCTGGACCAGGTACACGCGCCACGTCGGCATTTGCACATAGTCCACTCCATCGGCCATGGCGACGGCCGGCGTTGGGCGATTGGGATCGGGGCTCACAGTCGCGGCAACGATTCGGCCGTAGACCACGTACCCGGCCACCAGCAGAACCAGTCCAATGACAAAAGCAATCATGAGTGTTATGAAATGACTCCGCTCACCCTTAACCCCAGCCACGAACCTGCGCCGAACGCGCCGATGACCGGTTGGCAAATTGACAAATCATGGCTTTCCACGCCCTGCCGATCGACTGACTTCACGCCCGCATGCGCATGGGCTAACTTGCTCTCAGCCAGACCTATCATACTGCGAGCCTGCCAGACGCGCCTCCACCTGTCACGCGTAGAGTATCGTCGACTGGGGAGGCCCCGTCTTTTCTACCTGCCCTTGCACCGGCTCGAAGCCGAGAACGCGATATGGCAACGCGCGTTTCGTTTCCGCCACAGCCTTCCCTCCTTGGAGCGCGGCCAGACTAGACGCGACGCCGCAGCCGCTATTGCCTCGCTTGGGTCGATGCTAAGCCGCGGGCTTCTAGTCGAGGTCGCGGTTGACTGGGATGCATCAATCCAGCGCGCGTGTTTCCTCTCCGGGAAACACACGGCTGCCACCGGTGCGCGCGGTTTCGACTTGCTGCACGTCGCTTTGGCACTCGATTTGGAGTCCGAGGTGTTCTTCACGACTGACGATCGTCAAGGTCGAATCGCGACCGCGGAAGGTCTGAAGGTGGCGTCGGTGCGCGCTGCTGACTGAGCCCACCGCGAGAGCGAGGCGCCGTGGCAAAGGCAACCCCAGACGCTGGCGCGACCTGGTGGCGCCGGGTTCCACCGGCGCGCTGTCTCATGAAACCTGGCTCCTCTCCGTCGGGGGGCGCTCTTGGGACCGCCCGCGCCAACCGTTGATGCTTCTCCTTGTGCCACCAGCCGCCGTCTCTGGCCAAATGATGAGTAAAGATGATAAGTGATATTGTAATTGAATCATAATGACGCTACGAAATAGAGCGATTGGGCTGGTAACTGTTATAGGACATCCATGCTGATTTCACGTGCGCTAATTATAGTGTGTTGCGGAGTATTGGCCGCCGCGCAGTGGGGACGCGCGGAACCGGTTGGCCTGGCTGAACTTCACCGACTCGATCGGCTCCCGGTTTTCAAGAGCTGCGTGAAGGTCGGATCGGTCTCGAGTTATGACCGGACAGGCGGCAACGACGACGGGTTCTCTGGCAAGTACTCATTTGTGCGAAAGGAAGCCGATGGATTGGTGTTGGCGGACCTGAAGGGTCCCGGAGTGATAACGCGTGTGTGGACACCAACGCCCACGGAAGACGTGCTCGAGTTTCTTTTTGACGGCGAAACGCAGCCCCGCTTGCGGGTCAAGTTCCGCGAACTGTTTCTCGGCGATCACCCTGGTTTCCCTCGTCCGCTCGTTGGTTTTGGCGCGGGCGGCTACTACTGCTACGTGCCGATACCGTTCGCCAAGTCCTGCGTGGTGCGGATGCAAGCCGCGAAGGTTCAGTTCTACCAGATCAACTACGCGCTGTACGCGCCTGACACGCCCGTCTCGACGTTCAGCCCCCGGCACGTCCAGGAGTCCCAAGCCGACTTGGCCCAGGCCAGGGAATTATGGGGCTGCGCCGGATCGGATGTGTCGCGCTTTGCGGCTCCACCAGGCGCGAAGATCGAGACAGCGCGCCAGGCCGTATCATTGCCACCAAACGCCACCCATGCGGTCTTTGAGAGCAAAGTCGGTGGGCGCGTCGTCGGATTGCGGGTTGGTCCCACCAGCGCGATCGCGAGTAAAGCGCGCGATTTGTTGCTACGTGTCTCGTTCGACGACGAAACGCCAGCGGCCTTGGTCCCGCTTGGCGACTTTTTCGGATATGCATGGGGCCAACCGGCCACGCTGTCTCTGCTCGTCGGCACTGTGGGCGAAACCAACTACTGCTATTTCCCGATGCCCTTCGATCGCGGCGCGAGAGTGGAGATCGTGTCAGAACGAGCAGCGCCGGTGGAGCTCTGGGCGGAGGTTGTGCACGCCGCCGTTCGCCGTGCGCCTGAGGAAGGCAAGTTCTACGCTCTCTGGCGTCGGGAGAATCCCACCACGAGCGGCGTGCCCTATACATTCATTGACACAAAAGGACGCGGGCACCTGGTTGGCGTCGTGCTTCAATCGCAAGGGTTCGAGCCGGGGAAGACGCTGTTTTTCGAAGGGGACGACCAGACCACAATCGATGGCGAGTTGGTAATACACGGAACTGGATCGGAAGACTTCTTCAACGGCGGCTGGTACGACGTGCCCGACCGATGGGAGAAGCGCATTTCTTTCCCGTTGAGCGGCTGTCTGGGTTATCAGAAACATCTGAGTCGCACGGGCGCTTATCGATTCTTTCTCGCTGACGCTTATCCGTACAAGCAGAGCCTGCGTCAGACCATCGAGCACGGGGGCGAGAAAAACAGTATCCTCACCGATTACTGCAGTGTGAGCTATCTCTACTCAGAGAACCGTCCGACGGCGAACCTGGAGCCCCCCAAGCTACAGGATCGCGCCGTCAACGACCCGCGCGAAGTGGTGTTTCCGATGTGGTGGCAAACGCCGATCTACGCCTGGTCGTTCGACGGCGCCAGTCTCAGCCGCAAGAAGGCCCAAATCGCCGGCGAGGAAGTCCGCTACCTATCGCTCGCCTCCGCAGGGACGGACTGGTTCGGCCCGCATTTCCTGTCGCCGACCGTTGAGGTTCCGTCGGTGGGCGTACACTCGATCTACATCGAGGCGGTCAAAGGACCTGGGCAAGCCATGGTGCAGTTGTTCCAGAACGAGAATCCGGTGGGCGAGCCTGTGGACCTGTACGCGGACGCGCCGGCCAAAAGCGGACGTTTGTTGCTAGGCAAGCTCGGACTGGCCGAAGGAAAAAACAACCTGATGTTTAAACTCATCGGCAAGAACGACCATTCGTCCGGCCTGGGCCTGGACTTGGTGCAGATCGTCTGCGTCCGGGAACAGTGACGGTGTCCAGACTTTCGGTCAGTCGTAGCAGCTCGCGCGCGCTTGTCAACAAGTCCACCCTCTCTTACGCTGCGGGGCATGTTCGATTCGCTGACCAGTAAACTGCAAAACGTGTTTCGGGACCTGCGCGGACTCGGCAGGTTGTCCGACGCCAACATAGCCGACGCGTTGCGCGAAGTCCGGCTGGCGTTGCTGGACGCGGATGTGAACTTCAAAGTTGCGCGTGATTTCATCGAACGTGTGCGTCAGCAATCTCTCGGCCAGCAGGTCGTTCAGAGCATCCAGCCGGGCCAGCAGGTGATAAAGATCATCCATGACGAGCTGGTCGCATTGTTGGGAGCTGGGAACGCCGAATTGAACCTGAGCGGCAATCCGAGCTCGATCCTCATGATTGGGCTGCATGGATCGGGCAAGACGACCTCGAGCGCCAAGATGGCGAGAATGCTCCAGAAACAAGGGCGCACGCCGTTGCTTGTCGCGGCGGACGTGTACCGGCCCGCGGCCGTGGACCAGATTGTCACGCTTGGGGGGAATATCGGCGTGCCTGTCGTGGCGAGGCCGGGGGAGAAAGACGTCCTCAGAATCGCGCAGGCGGCTCTCGAATTTGCGCGGTCGAACATGCGGCAGGTGCTGATCTTCGACACAGCGGGCCGGCTGCAGATTGACGAGCCGCTGGTGCAAGAGCTCGTCAGGCTACGCGAGATGCTGCGGCCAGCCGAAGTACTCCTGGTCCTCGATGCCGCGACCGGTCAGGAAGCAGTCAATGTCGCCACGCATTTCGATCAGGCCCTTGGCATCACCGGCGCGGTCCTGACCAAGCTGGACGGAGACGCCCGCGGTGGCGCGGCTTTGAGTTTCAAGGCCGTCGTTGGCAAGCCGATCAAACTCGCAGGCGTGGGCGAGAAACTCGAGGATATCGAGCAATTCCATCCCGAGCGCATGGCTCAGCGAATTCTCGGCATGGGCGACGTCGTCTCCTTGGTCGAAAAAGCAGCCGAAGCCGTCGACATGGACGAAGCAGTCAGACTCGAGGAGCGCATGCGCAAAGGCCAGTTCACGCTCGAGGATTTCCTGGGTCAACTCCGACAAATGCGAAAGATGGGGCCACTGGAAAACATTGTGAACCTGTTGCCTGGCGGAGCCGAGATGGCCAAGAACGCCGACCTCAGCAAAGGAGAGAAGGACTTCAGGCGCATGGAAGGCATCATCTGCGCCATGACACCTCAGGAAAGGCGCAATCCACACATCCTGAATGCGCGGCGCCGGTTGCGGATCGCTGCTGGCAGCGGGGTGAGGGTCTCGGAAGTGAACAACCTCCTGCAGCGGTTCAACCAGATGCAGCAGATGATGAAGAAAATGGGGAAGTTCCAAAGAATGATGGCTAAGTTCGGCGGAGCGCCGCCACCGGGGCTTTTCAAGGGCTGAAGCGGAGTTTGTCGGCTTTGTTGCTTGCGGTCTTGTTCCAGTCAGCCGCGACGGGAAATGAAAACTGTTTCCATCGCGACTTTGGGCTGCGGCGTGCCTGACCACCAATGAGCTCCCCATGAACCAGATGCATTCCCCGGTAGGGCGAGGCTCCAGCCGAGCCGCTCACAGCCTGTGCGGTATATCGCGGCCCGGCTCCGCGGGAGCGTCGCCCTACCGCAAGGTTCATGGCCCCAAA
>JAXDCU010000440.1:0-6844 GCA_034677645.1 Verrucomicrobiia bacterium | reverse complement strand
CACCATCTCGACATCGCCCAGTGGGCTTTGGGCATGGACGAGAGCGGCCCCGTCGAGATCAGCGCGCGCGCCGAGTACGATCCTGACAAACGTTTCGAGGTGCCATCGTGGTTCGAAATCACATACAAATATGCCAATGGCGTCACCATCATCTGCGGGCAAAGCCACCGCATTGGAACCACGTTCGAGGGGCAGGGTGGCATCATATTTGTCGACCGTGGCCGGCTTGAATCGTCGATCAAAGGCGTTCTGGAAGAACCTCTCGGCCAGGACGAAGTGCACCTTCCGGTCAGCAAGAACCATCATCAGAACTGGTTTGACTCCATCAAGAGTCGCAAGTTGCCGATTTGCGACATCGCAATCGGTCACCGCTCGGCGACCGTCTGCCACTTGGGCAACATCGCCGCGATGACCGGCCGGAAGATCAAGTGGGACCCCACCTCCGAGAAGATGGCTGGCGAGCAAGTGTCGCTTAAGCAATACGATTACGAGTATCGCAAGCCATGGGCGCTTCCTAAGCTCGCTTAGCGACCAAAGACGCCGCCGACCGGCGACGCAAGAATACCGGTTCATGGGAAGCGGAGTTTCTTCCTCAGAACGCATTGGGACCATGAGCCGCGGTAGGGACGCGTTCCACCGCGTCCCCGTTTGTTGGGCGAAATCAGGGACCGAGTGGAATCGGTCCCTACCCGGTTCACGGGAAGCAAAGCCACGCACGGGCCAGTTGCCTCGTAGTCTGACAACATCACGCCTCACGCCAAGCGCGTCAGCAGGCGGGCGTGTATGTCCCCAAACCCGCCGTTGCTGAATACGCAGACAACATCGCCGCCCTGGGCTTGGTCGTGCACGTGTTCAACTATCGCGGCCACGTCGGGCAGATAGACCGCGTGTTTCCCAGCCGCATTTAGGTCAGACGCGAGATTGGCTGGGTCGAGACGTTGATCAGGCGCGAGCTGATCAAGACGGTCGACCTTGGCGATCGCGATCATATCGGCGCCTTTCAGAGATTCTGTCAGCGCGGACTGAAACACGTTGCGGCGGGTAGTATTGCTGCGCGGCTCGAAGACGGCCCATATCCTTGCGGCGGGATACTTGAGGCGCAGGCCCGCGAGTGTCTCGCGAATCGCCGTTGGGTGGTGTCCGAAATCGTCGATTACAACGACGCCCCCTGCGATGCCGCGGACCTCCAGGCGCCGCTTCACGCCTTTGAACGTGTCGAATGCGGACTGGATTTGGTGGTTGGTCAGGCCACAGTGGCGGGCGCAAGCGACTACCGCGAGGGCATTACGCACGTTGAACTCACCCACCATGTTCAGGTGGTAGTCGTGGTTGGGCGTGGCGAACCGGGACGCAGTGGCGCCAAGTCTGACGTTTGTCGCGCGCCAATGATTGCCCTCGCCTAGACCAAAGCGGCGTACCGGACAGAAATCGACATCGAGCAACGGAGCCTGGTTTGGGTCGTCTCCGTTGGCCAGCAACAACCCGTTTCTTGGAACCAACCGAATTAGGTGACGGAATGACGTTTGGATCGCCTCAAGGTCGCGGAAGATGTCGGCGTGGTCGAATTCGACGTTGTTTACTATGACCACCTCGGGCATGTAATGGACAAACTTGCTGCGCTTGTCAAAAAACGCCGTGTCATACTCGTCTCCCTCAAGAATGATCCACTCGCTGTCGGTGAATCTAGCGCCTTGCCGCAGGTTGAGGGGGAGGCCCCCGATGACGAAGCTTGGCGCCAGTCCGTTGTGTTCGAACACCCATGCCAGGAGCGAGGCTGTGGTGGTCTTGCCGTGTGTGCCGGCAACGACCAGCGCGCGTTTTCCACGTATGAAGAATTCGCGAAGCAGCTCAGGCAGTGAGCAGTAGCGAAGGCGATGCGCCAACACAACCTCAGCCTCGGGATTCCCTCGCGAGATGGCATTGCCGATTACAACCAGGTCGGGTCGGGCCCCCAGGTTCTTCTCCGCGTACCCGTTCATTATCGGCACCTGGTGCTCGGCCAGGAACGTTGACATCGGAGGATAGACATTATGGTCAGAGCCGGTTACTTCAAAGCCCCGATCTCGCATGGCCACGGCCACCGACGCCATTGCCGATCCCCCAATTCCAACGAAGTGAATCGATTGTATGTCCGCGCGTAACATCGCACCAATCATGCCCCCGCCATCGCTGGTGAAAAGCAGTAATTGTCGATCGCCGCGTTCCGACTCCTGAACGTGGGTCTGAACTCATGGTCCCGCTGCTCGCCCCACTCGTCACAGCGCGGCTCGGCTGCGTCGGACTGGTCACATCAGTAGGATTCCAAGTCCGGAGAATTGTCTCCAGCAGCGAGAATGATGAAAACTAGCAGTGCAGTGCGGGGCGCGGCCCGATTGACGGTTTACCTCAGAGTGATTGCCAGAAACGCCACAAGCAACCCACCGGCAACAAACCACCAAAACCAACTAATGCCCCGCGGCTTGGTCTTGTCCGACTCGAATTCGCGTCGGACGAAATCCGCGTGGTCGAATTCTTCGTCAGGCAGGTTGAGGCCATCGTATCGCGCCTTTTCTGACCAGCCGGTTTGTTCGTCCGAGCCGCACTCTGGACAAGCTCTCGCGCCAACTGGAATGTCGGCTCCGCAGTTGGGACAGACATCTGGACTGGGCATATCGCTCACGGGCGCCCCGCGCGCTTCTTCCTGAACCGGCTCTCCGTAGCGGCGGACTGGCGTTCGCCGCCTATATCTCACCGGGCGGAGAAGACGTGGACCGTGCTGGTCTTGTACTTCTTGCCAGGCCGGAGGATCACTGAGGGAAACTTGGGCTGGTTGACCGAGTCAGGGAAATGCTGTGTTTCGAGGCAGAAACCATGGTACTTGTGGTAGGTGACATTGCGTTTCCCCGTCAGGGTCGCGTCGAGGAAGTTGCCGCTGTAGAACTGAACTCCGGGTTGGTCGGTGAGAATCTCCAGTGTTCGCCCCATTTTCGGTTCATAGACTGAGGCCGCGCGAGACATTCTTCCCCCGCCGCTGTTCAAAACGAAGTTGTGGTCGTAGCCGCGCGGGCTGCCCTGCAGTTCGAGAAGGCGATCCCCAATCGGGTGCGGTTTGGTGAAGTCCATCGGGGTGCCTTTGACCGGCGCCAATTCACCGGTCGGAATGAGCGTGTCATCGACGGGAGTGTAGCGATCGGCTTCGAGAGCGAGGTGATGACCGAGAATATCGCCATCGCCGGCCAGGTTCCAATAACTGTGGTTTGTGAGGTTGACAGGGGTGGGCTGGTCCGTTTTCGCTGCGTAGTCGAGGCGCAGTTCATTATCGTTGGTAAGAGTGTAAGTTACGCTTGCGGTGAGGGTGCCCGGATACCCCTCCTCACCGTCTTTGCTCACGTAAGTGAACTTGACGGCGACGCCGTTCTTCACGGTCACTGGCTCCGCCTGCCAAACCACTTTGTCGAAGCCGCGCACGCCGCCGTGGAGGTGATTAGGGCCGTCGTTGCATGCCAGCGAATAACTCTTTCCGTTGAGGGTGAATTTGCCCTTCGCGATGCGGTTTCCGACGCGCCCAATTGTCGCGCCGAAGTATGGATGTCCCTTGAGATACGGTTCCAGTTTGTCAAAACCCAAAACAATATCGCCCAACTTGCCTGACCTGTCCGGCACATGCAGCTCAGTCATTAGCGCGCCGTAGGTCATGATCTTGGCAACCACGCCACGTGCGTTCGTCAGAACGTAAAGATCGACGGCCGTCCCATCGGCGGTGCGGCCAAAGCCGGTCTTCTCGATACCGGCCGCCGCCGCGGAGCTAGTGGTCGGGGCCGCGAACAACGCGATCAGCAGCGCGATAATTGCTGACGAAGGGACGTGAACTGGCATGCAGGTTTTCATAATGTCACTTGCCCAACTCTACCCGGACACTCCCGCCAAAGCCAATCGGAATGTGCAAACCTCAGCGATGCCTCCGCGGTGTGCCGCGGGGCGACGCTCCGGCGGAGAGTGCTGTACAATGCGCGTTGAGCTTTCGGCCTGCTGGCGGGAGCCCTGCGCCGCGGAGAGCGGAGGTCGGCAAGACTTACGAGTTTGGAAACCCCGTGGCCCTGGAGTTTTTGCGCTTGGAAGCCACGCCGGCGAGGCGGTAATTTCCGCGAGTGCAAAATTCTGGGAACGCAAAATGAAGACAAAAACTGCAGCTAAAACCGTTTATCTGATCGCCAACGGGGACCTGCGCTTATCCGCCAACGTGGAATGCTGGCCAGAACAGGCGAGAATGGAGGCTGCGCTTGCCGCTGCCGTCCGGGCTGAGGGTGGGAAGGTGGTCCGCGCTCACGCTTACGACCGCGTCAAGCGCCATGGTTTTATTGACTCGCAGAAGATGGGGCTTGAGGTGTTCAAAGGGGTGGACCCAAGCGCGCCGTTGATTGTTGCCGAGTCCGTTTGGCAATACAGTCAGCAAGTGTTGCCCGGCCTTTTCACGCACCGCGCCCCGATTCTGACCGTCGCCAACTGGAGCGGCACATGGCCCGGTCTGGTCGGAATGCTCAACCTGAACGCTTCTCTGACCAAGATGGGCGTTCCCTACAGCACGCTCTGGAGCGAGAAGTTCACCGACAGGTTCTTTCGCGACGGACTCCGCCAATGGCTGGCCCACGGCACCGTCGCGCATGACCAGAGTCATGTGCGAGATCTGGCGCTGCTCAAGCTCCCGGACCGCGACGAGCTTTTCGGTCGCGATTTCGCCCGCCAATTCAAGGCGAAAAAAGCCATAATGGGCATCTTCGACGAAGGATGCATGGGGATGTACAACGCGATTATCCCGGACGAAATGCTCAACCCGATCGGCCTGTTCAAGGAACGACTCAGCCAGTCCACACTCTACGCCGCCATGCGGGAGGTGCCGGACCACCAGGCGCGAGCCGTGCTCGACTGGCTGCTCAGGAAAGGCATGCGGTTTGCCTGGGGCAAGGACGGCGCAATCGCCCTCACGGAAGCGCAGACGCTCGAACAATGCAAAATGTACATTGCCGCTCTCCGCATCGCTGACGAGTTCGGTTGTGACACAATCGGCATCCAGTACCAGCAGGGGCTTAAGGACCTTGTGCCCGCCAGCGACCTCGTCGAGGGTCTGCTCAATAATCGCGAGCGGCCGCCAGTCAAGTGCGCGTGCAACGGACGCGTACTCTACGCCGGAGAAGCTCTTCCACACTTTAACGAAGTCGACGAGTGCGCCGGGCTCGACGGCCTTGTGACGTATCGCCTGTGGCGTGCGCTCGGTTTCGCGCCGGAAAACACGCTCCACGACGTCCGGTGGGGACAGCGTTACCGTGGGAACGGTGTCGACGCGTACGTTTGGGTTCTCCTCATCTCTGGCGCCGTCCCGCCCGCTCACTTCATCGACGGTTACAAAGGCGCCAGCAGCGAAAGACAACCTCCTATGTACTTCCGATTCGGCGGCGGCACTCTCAAAGGTGTTTCGCGTCCAGGCCACATCGTCTGGAGCCGCGTATTCATCATGGGCGGGAAACTGCACGCGGATTTGGGTGTCGGTGAAGTTGTCCGGCTGCCGGACCGCGAGACTCAACGGCGCTGGCGGGAGACCACACCGCAGTGGCCGATCATGCACGCTGTGCTGAAAGGCGTGACTAGAGATCAGATGATGGCCAGGCACAAAGCCAACCATATCCAGGTCGTTTACGCGCCCAACGAGAGACAAGCCCATCGGGCGTGCAGGATCAAGGCGGCTGCGCTGGCGGAGCTGGGACTCGACGTGCACTTTTGCGGAAACGTCGCTCTGGAGTAAATTGGCCTGGACTTGCCGGTGCCGCGGGCCAGCCCTGTCCAGAGCCGGCAACAGGCCTGTGACATCTCCACCGTTTTTGGCCATGAACGACACGATTGCGGCCTTGCTCAAGCTCGCGCACGAACTCGGTCGCGATGACCGCGGGTTCGTTCTGCTAAGCGAGGGAAATGTCTCCGCTCGCCTTGAGCCCGGCTCGCTCGCGGTCAAGGCCAGTGGCGCGTGTCTGGCAACACTGGCGGAGGACCAGATCACAGTCTGCAGTGCTGACAAGGCGCTGGGACTGATTGATCGCAGGATGTTGACGGATGCCGCGGTCGAGAGCGCTCTGCTCGAAGTGCGGCTCGATCCCCAAGCACCCCTACCGAGCGTTGAAACCGTGTTTCACGCCTGGCTCCTGACGATCGAAGGTGTCAACTTTGTCGGCCATTGCCATCCCATCGCGATCAACCAGGTCCTCTGCTCGCCCCGAGCTCGCGACTTTGCCGAGCAACGCATGTTCCCTCACGAAATCGTTCTGTGCGGACCGGCATCGGTTTACGTGCCGTACGCGGACCCCGGCTTGCCGCTGGCATGGCAAGTCCGGGAAAGAACCCGTGATTTTATCAACGAGCGGGGAATTGTCCCGCGCCTGATCCTGTTGCAGAACCACGGGGCTATCGCGCTCGGCGCCACCCCGGAGTCAGTGCTGGCCTGCTTTCTCGTGGCCGAAAAGGCCGCGCGCATTTTTGCGGGGGCTGCCGCCATGGGCGGTCCGAATTTCCTCCTCCCTCAGCAGGTTGATCGAATCGCCACTCGCCCCGACGAAGCATGCCGCCGGCAACAAACTTGAGGAAGAACAGGGGTCAAACCAGAATGGCCCTTAGTTAAGGGCACGTAAATCGCGGGGGTTGGACTTCCAATAACGGTTGCGATGCAGGCACTCTTTGTATTGGTGGCGGGGTTTGGTCAGCCACCCGAAGTTTTTGGGTCGCCGTTTTAGCTTGCGCGGTTCCAGCCGATTGGGCCGGTCAGGAACCAAGTCCCTGGCGAGGTTGAGCACTAGGTCTTGCCAGAGTTGGTTGCGCATTT
>JAXDCU010000439.1:0-5837 GCA_034677645.1 Verrucomicrobiia bacterium | reverse complement strand
CCGATGAACCTTGCGGTCTGGTCCACAACGAAGCCGCCTGAAGGCGGAACTCTGACCGGTCGCGAGCCGGACAACGCCGCGGACCATGCAGAGCGGCCGCCCGCCAGAGTTCCGCGTTTACGCGGTAAAGCAAGGTTCATGGGGAGCCTCCTTGTTCCTGTGAACACGCTTTGGCGCCATGAACCAGATGCTTAACCACGAAGGCCGCGGAGACCACCGAGGAAGAGCTAATAGGAACCTCCGTGGTCATCGTGAGCTTTATGGTGGTTGTTTTGCCGGTTCATGGGCAGTCTCCTTGTTTCCGCGAACAGGCTTTGGGGCCTTGAACCGGGAGGTAGGGTGCGACCGCTGGGTGCGCCGGCCTGTTCCGTGGATCAGTACGGTCGCAGCGGCTCGGCTGAAGCCTCGCCCTGCTCACGGTGCCAAGTGCATCACCGTACCGATGAAGATCAGGCCGCCGGGCGTAGTCTTGCGTCCGATCTGGCCAGATTGCGCTATCCAAGTCGGGTATGAAGTCCGGCAGCGGAAAAGTCCTCCGCCTCGACCAAGAGATGGTTGAGCGGGAGTTGTGCGAGAGCAGGGAGCAGGCCAGACGCGCCGTGCTTGCGGGGCGAGTGCGTGTCAACGGTCAGCCCGGCCTGAAACCGGGGAGCCGAGTCAAGGCTGGAGACACGATCTCGATCGATGCGCCGGAACGATACGTCAGTCGCGGCGGGCACAAACTCGAAAATGCGCTCAGCTTTTTCGGTTTGGACGTGCATGGCGCGGTGGCGCTGGACGTTGGTGCTTCGACAGGAGGTTTCACCGATTGTTTGTTGCAACACGGCGCGGCGCGCGTATATGCGGTTGATGTTGGTCGCGGTCAACTCGCTTGGAAGTTGCGTCAGCATCCAAGCGTGGTGCCGATGGAAGGCGTGAACGCGCGTTTGCTCGGTCCGGAGCAATTCCCACAGCCGTTTCGGTCGTTCGATGTTGCGGTGATCGACTGCTCGTTCATCTCTTTGAAGTTGGTTCTGCCGCCAGTGGCGGCGCTGATTCGGCCGGGAGGGCGCATCGTGGCGTTGATTAAGCCGCAGTTTGAGGCCGGCAAACTGGAGGCTGACCGCGGCCGCGGCGTGATCAGAGACGCGGCTGTTCACCGCCGGGTGCTGGACGACATTGAAACATTTGTGCGCGCGCAGCCCGATTTGCGCTGGCGCGACGTGACTGAATCGCCGATGCTTGGTCCAGCCGGCAACCGCGAGTTCCTGGCGTTGATTGAAAAAGCTCAGTAGTCATATCAGGCGCGTGGGGCTGATCGCTAACCCCGAGAAAGAAGGTGGCGGAAGAGTTGTCCGCAAAGCCGCCCGTTTGTTGAAGGATGCCGGGCGCGAGGCGCTGGCCGATGTCGCGACGGCGGAGTTGGCGAGGTTGGTGGTGCCTACGTTGGCGGACGCGGAATCAGTCGCGCGTGCGTGCGATCTGCTCCTCGTTTTTGGTGGTGACGGCACGATGCTCAGGATGGCCCGCGAAACGGCAGGCACCGCGGCGCCGCTTCTGGGCGTGAATCTTGGGACGCTTGGCTTTCTGACGGCCACTCCCGCCAACGGCATTGAACATGCGCTGCGGGAGGTTTGGAGTGGCAAATGCCTTGTCGACGCGCGGCAGTTGATTGAAGCGCGCGGCCAAGGGCCCGATGGTCCAATCCGCGAGCTGGCGCTGAATGATTTCGTGATCAGCCACGGCATGGTGCCCCGGTTGATTGAGCTAGAGGTGAATGTGGACGGAGACCTGCTGACCAGCTACCGGGGTGACGGTTTGATCGTGAGTTCACCAACAGGTTCGACGGCGTACTCGCTTGCGGCTGGAGGTGCTGTTGTGAGCCCTCAGGCTGAGGTGTTTGCATTGACGCCCATTTGCCCGCACACACTGTCGGGTCGGGCAGTAATAGTGAGCTTGAAAGCCACGATCACGGTGCGGCTACTGAGCGAGCGCGTGGAAACATTTCTGGCGGCCGACGGCCACACTCGCGCCAAGCTTCGGACTGGCGATGCAGTGCGATTTCGGCGGAGCCGACATGCGGCGCATCTGGTGCGTCTGCCGTGTTCTTCCTTCTTTGACACTCTGCGGCAGAAACTTAATTGGAGTGGTTCTCCCCTGTAGATTCCCATGGCACCGCCTGAGCCGGCCTCCATGAACCGGGCAGGGACCGATTCCACTCGGTCCCTGATTTCGCCCAACAAATGGGGACGCGGTGGAACGCGCCCCTACCGCGCAGTTCATGGTCGCAATGCGCATCAACCTGTTGGATGTCAACGCTCCCCATGAACCTTGCTTTACCGCGTAAACGCGGGACTCTGGCGGGCGGCCGCTCTGCATGGTCCGCGGCGTTGTCCGGCTCGCGACCGGTCAGAGTTCCGCCTTCAGGCGGCTTGGTTGTGGACCACGCCGCGCGGTTCATGGTCCCAATGCGTGTGTGCACGAACAAGAAGCCTCTCCGTGAGCGCTGCCTTTCAAGACGGTACTGAAGCGCCCGCGCTGCAAGAAGGCCCTTTCCTTTGTAGGAGACTGAGCCATGGTCCGACTGGTTGACATCGCGCGGCAAGCTGGAGTGTCGGTGATGACGGTGTCACGCGTCATGCGCGACACGCCTGACATCTCCGAAGCCACCAAAGCCAAGGTGCTAGCTATTGCCAAGCAACTTGGTTATTTGCCGGACGCGATGGCTCGCAGTCTGCGCACGCGTTCAACGCGTCTTTTGGGCGCGTTGGTCCCCACAGTCACCGACCGGGTTGTTGGGCCGGCACTGCAAACTATAGGAGAATATGTCCAGCAGCTAGGGTATGATCTGATCGTTGCTCAATCATTCGACCGGCCCGAACTGGAGGAGTCGTGCCTGCACCGGCTGCTAGCCAGGCGAATCGAGGGTTTGTTTCTGGTGCCTGTCGGCCCTGCCGCCGTAGCGGCGCAGCATCATGTTCACCTTAGACGGCGCCAGGTACCGGCGGTTGTGCTTGGGTACGGTCCCGCCATGGCCTCTGATGAGAGTCTGCATGCTGTCGGGGCGGACGAGACGGCGGCAAGTCGGTTGGTTACTGACCACTTGATCGGACTGGGACATAGACAGATCGTTTTCCTGGCCGGACCATCACTGTCAGCCAGCGCGCGGGCTCGGTTCGACGGGTACCGGCAGGCGTTGCGGTCAAGCGGGATCGATCTGGACGAGCGACTTGTATTTGGCGCGGGTCTCACGATGGCCGATGGTGTCAGAGCGGTTGAGCGCATGCTTTCGGAGTCAGTGCGGGCTACCGCGGTCCAAGCCGTCAACGACATGGTTGCCATCGGTGCGATGGACGGGCTGGTCAAACGTGGTTGTAGCGTGCCTGGGGACTGGTCGCTTGCGGGCTTCGGCGACCTGCCATTGTCCGGATTCGGGAGAATTCC
Source organism: Verrucomicrobiia bacterium (assembly GCA_034677645.1). Classification (GTDB taxonomy): domain Bacteria; phylum Verrucomicrobiota; class Verrucomicrobiia; order Limisphaerales; family J093; genus JAAYVR01. The sequence continues at coordinate 2,414 of JAXDCU010000439.1, read as the reverse complement.
CCTGACCACCGTGGGTGAACCCAAGCATCAGTTGGGCAAAGCGGCCGTCCAAGTCATGGCCTCATTGTTGCGAGGCGAATCGCCTGTTTCAGTGTTGTTGCCGACCGAGCTTATCGTTCGGTCCAGCACCGGCCCTCCGAATGTGCAGGCACCTGCAACAACGTGTCCGGTTCATCAGGAGGGCAAAGCTCTAAACTGCCCGGGTCCGCGTCTTCAGTGACTGTAGCCAATCAGTGTTGCATCTATTCGGGAACGCCTGTCTACAGTTTCCTGCGGCTACGTAGGCAGTACTTCAGAGTCACTCGATGCAGGGGGATGGCGGGTTGGGAACGCGGGATAAAGCGGACTTGCCACCGTGTCGGTGTTCGCATGTGGGCTCAGAGCGACTGGCGCCACGCTACTATTGCCGCGCGCATGAGTTCAAAGCAATTCAGACGCGGCTTGACGAAGCTGGGCGTGAACCATGGGAAGGTGCCGAGCAGGTCGTTGAAGACGAGTATCTGACCGTCGCAGTCCGGACCGGAGCCGATTCCGATTGTGGGGATTGAGATGCGTTTGGTGATTTCCGCGGCGACAGGGGGCAGGACCAGCTCCAGCACGACCGCGAACGCGCCCGCCGCGGCCAGAAACTCAGCGTCCGCGATCAGGGCCTCGCGCTCCTCTTGAGTCCGGCCCTTGATTCGATAGCGTCCCTCCAGGCGGATGCGTTGTGGCAACATCCCGATATGTCCGAGGAAAGGAATCCCACCATCGCGAATGGCCTTCACTTGCGCCTGGATAGCCAGTCCGCCTTCGGCCTTGACTGCCTCCGCGCCGGCTTTGACGAGTCTGCGCGCATTCCTCACGGCCTGGGAAGGGGTCCGATAAGTGCCAAAGGGGAGGTCAGCCGCCAGGAGACTCTCGGACTGGGCCCTAGCCACAGCGCGCGTGTGGTGTTCGATGTCGGCCATTGTGACGGATGTGGTGTCCGGGTATCCGAGGACGACCATGCCAAGCGAGTCGCCGACAAGAATGATGTGGACGCCAGCCTCAGCGAGAAGACGGGACGTGGGGTAGTCGTATGCGGTCAGGGCAGAGAGCTTAGTCTTGCCCTTTAATCCGAGCAACGAGTCCGCGGTTATCTTCACAGGAGCCACTTGAATGACCTTTGCCTGACAAGGAAAGGGGTACAAGTTGAAAAATCGCAGGGCCTACCAAGACCGACCGACCGGAAGGGAAGAACAGCCGAAAAAGAGGCTTGCATCCTGGCCGGCTGGCCGTATCCTCCGCGCCCGCCTGGATGCCGCGAGTGCGGACGTCCGATAAGGCTGAGAAAAGAACGTTTGGCAATCAACCTAACCTTAACCTCCGTTGCCCACGCGACGCTTGGTCCGCTTGCCGCAATTGCCGCTGTCAGCAGCGACATGGCGGGCGGGTTAGGCAATGGAGCCTTCGCCGGGTGTGTTCCCCGGTCATGGTCTCCCACAACACTAAGCCGCAAGGCTGTCTGACTGATACTGTATGCTCACAATGGAAGAAGCCCTGAAGCAGAGCCAAAAAGGCTTTGCCGCCGGTGAAATCGTCACTGGAACCATAATTGAAGTCCGTCCAAAAGAGATACTGGTGGACATCGGATACAAGAGCGAAGGCGTGATATCCGCCGGCCAGTTTGAAGACCTGCCGGGGGTGAAGACAGGCGATGTCGTCGACGTGCTCATCGAGAGGCTCGAAGACCGGGATGGGATGGTTGTCCTGTCGAGGGAAAAGGCCGAATTCAAGAAGAACTGGCAGCGCATTCTTACCATCTGTAATGAAGGCGGCACGATTGAGGGAAAGGTCAAGTCGGTCGTCAAAGGTGGCCTGCTAGTGAACATCGGCGTCGAGGCTTTCTTGCCCTCCTCCCAGATTGACGTTGCGCCGCCGCGCAATCTGACGGGATTTGTGGGGACCACGTATCGATTCAAAGTTCTTAAGATCAACCAGGAACGGCAGAACATAGTGCTCTCGCGGCGCGAGTTGATCGAGCAGGAGCGCGGCGAACGGCGGGCCAAACTGCTAGCCGAGATGATGCCCGGCGACATACGCAAGGGCACCGTTAAGAACATAACCGAGTTTGGCGCGTTCATAGACCTGAACGGACTTGACGGGCTGTTGCACATAACTGACATGAGCTGGGGACGCATCAGTCATCCGTCCGAAATGGTCAAGGTCGGCCAGGAACTCGATGTCGTCGTTCTGGACATCAACCGCGAGAAGGAACGCGTTAGTCTTGGACTCAAACAGAAGACGCCAAACCCATGGGACAGCATCGAGCAGAAGTATCCCGTCAACGCTCATGTCAAGGGTCGCGTCGTCAACCTGGTGCCCTACGGAGCGTTCATCGAGCTGGAACCGGGCGTCGAAGGGCTTGTCCACGTGACCGAACTGTCCTGGAC
>JAXDCU010000438.1:0-4729 GCA_034677645.1 Verrucomicrobiia bacterium | reverse complement strand
GAACGAAGAGCGGAAGCACAAGTTGATCGGCACTCAACCGTGTTTCAGCCAGCATCCGGCGAAGCACTGGCGACTGGCGCAAGCGCCGGAGTCGGCAGGCGGGGAATTGAGCGATCGTGCGCGCGTTCACGGGCACATTCTGTTCCGAGTGGCCACAGTCGCAAGCAGCTTCTTTGGGGTTGTTCTTTTGCGTTGTGTCCGGGCGTCGGTTCGGACAACTCTTGCCGACAATCTAAGTCTCGGCACCTATGAGCGAACAACCTACTCAACCTGTTCCCACCCAGCCCGCCCGCAAAGGCCGGAGTTGCCTGTTCTACGGTTGTCTTGTTTTTGCGATAATAGTGGTTCTATCAGTGATTGGAGTCGTGCTGGGTGTCCGGCATTACGTCAACCGCGCCGTTGCACAGTACTCGGAGACCGTGCCTCGCGCTTTGGCAAAAGTGCAGGCGTCAGCGTCCGAGTCGAAAGCCGTGGAGGACCGAGTGACGGCTTTCAAGGCCGCAATCGAGGCGGGTCGAGCCACCGACCCGCTGGAGCTCGATGAGCGGGCATTGAACATACTCTTGGCCAACGCACCGAATCTGCGTGGCCTGGCTGACACGGTCCACCTTTCGATCGAGGGCGACCAGGTCAAAGGCGAGGTCAGCATACCGCTGGACGGCGTTCCGATGATCGGAGCTAAGGGCCGCTACCTCAATGGCTCAGGGGTTTTCAAGGTGTCTCTCGACAAAGGCGTTCTGGTCGTGACACTGGACTCGCTGGAGGTCAAAGGCCAGCCGCTGCCTGAGGAAATCATGGCAGGACTGCGCCAACAAAACTTTGCTCGCGACGTCACCAAAGACGCCCGTACGGCGGAGTGGATGCGCCGACTCGAAAGGATCGAGGTCAATAACGGCAAGGTCATAGTCTGCGCCGCTGAACCGGAAGCCAATCGTTGAAATAGACCACCGCGTAAACTCAGCGCGGCGCAGTCGCAACCGAACCGCGACTGCCGAAAGTACTGCTGGTGTTGCATGGCAGCCACACTCTCGCGCCGCACTGTACTTTCAGCGATCCAGTGGTTTGTCCATCTGCATAGTTACGGCTGCAAGCGGCGCCAAATGGGCTTGCGTTTGGCAATCATGGACGCGGCACATCGTCGCGGCACAGGCGTTTGTATTCGAGTGCAACGTAGCGATCGGTCATGCCCGCCACGTAGTCGCAGACGGCTCGGTGCAGACCGTCCTGGGGCATTCGTTTTTGTGCCTGATCGCCAAGTTCGTCCGGGTGCGCCAGGTAGTATTTGAAGAGCGCTTCAAGCATGCGACCAGCGCGCCGGTTGGGTTCGCGAACGGCGGTGTTGAAGTAGAGATTGCGAAAGAGGTAATCCCTCAACTCGGTGTTCAGCGCGCGTCGTGCGGGACTGTGAGCGACCAATGGCCGCGGCCAGCGCCGCGCGTCTTCCGCGGTGGCTACGTCGTATACGCTTAGGCGTCTTTCGCTGGATTCGACGACGTCGTGGACGGCTGCGTCGATCAGGCAGCGAATAATGAAGTAACGCCTGCATTCGTCTGGCAGCAGGCCAAACTCACGCTTGACCTGGCGGGCCGCCCGGCTCCAGAGACGCACCTGCCGCCGAAGATCGTCTTCGTTCAGAAGGCCGGCATCGAGTCCGTCGTCCAGGTCATGACTGTGGTAGGCGATTTCGTCGGCTACATTTGCCACTTGGGCTTCGAGCGAACATCGGCGGGCTGGGAATCCCCGGCGCTGACTCGGGTGATCATAACTTGTGTGGTGTTTTGCCAGGCCCTCGCGCACTTCCCAGGATAGGTTCAATCCAGGAAAAGCCGGGTACTTCTGTTCGAGTTGTTCGACGATCCGGAGGCTTTGGCAATTGTGTTCGAAACCGCCGTGGCGCTTCATTAGACGATCGAGAACCTGCTCGCCAGTGTGGCCGAAAGGGGAATGACCGAGGTCATGGGCCAGGGCAATCGCCTCGGCCAGGTCCTCATTCAATCGGAGCGCTCGGGCCACGTTTCGGCTAATGGCGGCGACCTCAATCGTATGAGTCAATCTGGTGCGCAAATGATCGCCCGTGCCATTGAGGAAGACCTGGGTTTTGTATTCGAGGCGGCGGAATGCGCGGGAATGGATGATACGGTCGCGGTCGCGCTGGTAGTGGGTGCGCCAGTCGGGCGCGGGTTCCGTGTGCGTGCGCCCGCGGGTGTCGCCGCTGAACTGGGCGTGGGAGGCGAGTGTGAGGCGTTCGCGCTGTTCGAGTTCGGAGCGTGTGAGGGGCATGCGTCTACAAGCGCGGCGTCAACCCGGAGCCGTGGCGGTCTTTCCGACAAGGTCCTGAATCGAGATACCACGCAGCTTGAACAACCGGCGTATGGCTTCCTCGATGAGATTGTTAGGGCAGGAGGCGCCCGCGGTGATGCCGACGGTGACAGGTCGTGGCGAGAGCCAATTGCGCGTCGCGACTTCCCGGTGACCGCGCAGGTCATAGTGGCGGATGAGATCAGCCGAGACCATTTTCGAGGCATTCTTGATGAAGAAGGTAGGGAGTTGTGCCTCGCCCATTTCAGCTAGATGCGACGTATTCGATGAGTTGTAGCCGCCGACGACTAGCAGGAGGTCTAGCGGCTCGGCCAGGAGTTTCCCAAGCGCGTCCTGCCTATCTTGCGTTGCGCCGCAGATCGTGTCGAAGTACCGGAAATGCTGAGCAAGCGCCTCATGCCCGTACTTGAGCTCCATGGCCCCCCGGATGCGGCGTTGAACCTCCTCGGTTTCCCCTCGCAGCATCGTGGTCTGATTGGCCACTCCAACCACCGTCAAATGACTGTCGGGGTCAAATCCCGGCGAATGCGCGCCCCGGAATCGCGCCAGAAACTCGTTCTTGTTTCCGCCGCGCAAAATGTAGTCGCAGACGTAATCGGTCTCAGCGAGATCGAACACGACAAGATAGTGGCCCGTACCGTGAGCCGTGGCTTGGGAAGTGGTGGCCTTGGTTTCCTCGTGCCTGGCCTTCCCGTGAATGATGGCAGTCACTGATTCCTTGGCGTATTGGCGGACGCGCTTCCATACGCTCATCACGTCCCCGCACGTGGTGTCGACCAGTATGCAACCCTTTTCCTCGAGCCTCCGACGCGTGCAAACCTCAGTCCCGAACGCCGGGATGATGACCACGTCCTGAGCCCGGACACGACCCAAGTCGTCGTCAGTCGGACGCGGCGAGATTGTCGTTATACCCATCTTCTTGATCTGGTCGTTGTCTTCGGGATTATGAATGATCTCGCCGCGAAGGTAAATGGACCGGGGCGGCGCGAAAACCCGTCGCGCGGCATACGCTAAGTCTATTGCTCGTTCGACGCCGTAGCAGAAGCCAAACTCCTTAGCCAGTCTCACCGTCAGCCCTTCGGCGCTGAGCACGCCACCGTTGGCACGAATTCGCTCGACCAACTCGCTTCGATAGTGCGCCACCACCTGTGCCTGGACAGCAGCCATGATCTCAGGATGGCGCAGGTTGACGGTTGGTCTGGCGCTCGCGGCATCAATGGCCATAGCAGCCCTAAGGTAGCATCAGGCTCGAACGCGTCGAGGCCAAAGGCACTGCGTGCGGGAAGCGCGACTCACGTTGTTTGGAGGCGCGAAGGTCTCCTTCTTAGAACGTATGGAGACCATGAAGTCGGTAGGGACGCGTTCCACCGTCCCCGTCTGTCAGGCGAAATCAGGGACCGAGTCGAGTCTGTCCCTACCCGATTCATCGAGATCGGTCACACCTCCGCCGACGCTGTTGCCCACGCCATGATCGCCTTGTGCATGTGGAGTTTGTTCTCGGCCTGAGTGAAGATCGTTTCCGCGTTAGCCTCGAACGTGGCTTCGTCGATTTCATTGCCGCGGTAAGCGGGGAGGCAATGCATGACCAGAGCTCCGGGCTTGGCCTGCTTGACCACACTGGCGTTCAACTGATAACCAGCAAGACTGGCGAGACGCCGATTCGACTCGACCTCCTTGCCCATCGACACCCACACATCAGTGTAAAGAATGTCGGCGCCGCGCACCGCCTTGTCGATTTCCGGTGTGCACGTCACACGACCGTTCGTGCGCGCGAGCAAAGGCTTTGCGGGTTGATAGCCGGCCGGCGCCGCGATGCGCAGATCGAATCCGAGTTTGGTGGCGGCCCAAATCCAGCTGGTCGCCACATTGCACGCGCCGTCGCCAATGAACACCACAATCCTGCCTTCAATTGAGCCTCGCATTTCCTGATAGGTGAAAATGTCGGACAGAATCTGGCACGGATGCTCCTCGTCGGTCAGCGCGTTGATGGTTGGAATACCAGCAAATGCGCTGAACTCCTCAACGTCCCTTTGGGCGTAGGTGCGGATTACCGCCCCGTGCACCATCCGTCCAAGGACACGGGCGGTGTCCTTGATCGGCTCGCCACGTCCCAGTTGCATTTCGGAGGCAGCCAGGAACATTGGCCACCCGCCAAGCTCTTGAACCCCCACCTCGAAAGACACCCGCGTGCGCGTCGAGCTTTTGCTGAACAGCAGGGCCCAAACCTGGCCAGCGAGCGGCTGCGGACCCGGTTTGCCGCGGTTCTTCTTCATCACAGCGGCGGATTCGAGCAGAAGTTCCATGTCCGGCCGTGCCAACGACTCCAAGCTTAACAAATGTCTCATACACTATTGATTCCTACGTACTCTGCCGGCAGTGGCAATTACTTTCGTTTGCCAAACCGGCTGCA
>JAXDCU010000437.1:0-5487 GCA_034677645.1 Verrucomicrobiia bacterium | reverse complement strand
TGTTCCCGTGACACGCCAATTCCGTTGTCGCGAACGACCAGTTGATCGAAAGTCCCCGATGCGCTGCTGGTGATGTGGATGGTTCCTTCGCCGTTTGCGTAGTCTTTCTTGCGAATGGAATAGAGCGCGTTTTGTAGCAGATTGATCAACACCTGGAGCAATTTGTTCCTGTTGCCGGTAACTACATGCCCGGACTTCAACTGCACTTGCACCCGCGCGCCGTCTTTGAGTTCGTGACTCATGAAGCGCAAGGCCGAGGTTACCAACGATTCCAACTCCACTGACTCGTCCTGGCCGGGATGCGGATGCGCGAACTTACGCAAATCGGAGATTATGGCCTGCAAACGGTCCACCCCCTCCTCGAGGTCCCGCACCGTCTCAACGTACTCAGCCCGTTGGCCTGTGGTCAAAGCCTCTTCTTTCTGGCGTAGGACGAACAAACCGGTCTTGATGAAATTCAAAGGGTTGTTCATCTCGTGCATTATGCCGGCGCTGAGGCGGCCCAGGGACGCCATCTTCTCCGAGGCTATCAATTGTAGCTCGGTCTCCTTGAGCTGTTCGATGGTTTGTTCAAGCGCCTGATTCTGCCGGGCGAGACTCCGTTGAAACCGGTAGCCTCGGACCAAGTTTCGCAACCGGACGTTAAACTCACTGGTCGAAAAAGGCTTGGATAGAAAATCGCTCGCGCCCGCCGCCAGCGCCGCCAGCTTCGTCTCTTCGTCAGCCCTGGCCGTGATCAGCAGAATTGGGATACTTTGGGTCGCGGTGCGCTGCCGCAGCTCGCGGCACACTTCCAAGCCGTCCTTCTCCGGCATCATGATGTCACACAACAGTATGTCCGGGAGAAACTGAGTCGCCTTTGCGACAGCTTGCTCGCCGTCGGTGGCTTCCAGAACATCGTACTCGCCAACCAACTGGGAACGGAGGAAGCGAAGCATGTCTGGCTCATCGTCCGCGATCAGAACCTTGGGACGCGCTCCACTGATCGTGCTCTCCACCGGTTTGACGCTCTCCTGAACGGACGGAATGGACGGGAAAAGCTCGGCGCGTCGATAGAGCTGCGAAAGCCAAGCCGCGGTTTGGTCCGGCGCCGTCTCCGCCGCCTGTTCTTCTTTGCCGACAGCGCGCGTCTTCTCCGCGCTGCCGCCCTCCGCCTGCAAGAACGGGAGCCGCACAAGGAATGTGGTTCCGCGCCCCACGACACTGTCCACTTTGACCGACCCGCCCTGAGCCTCGGCCAGTTCCCTGACAAGCGCAAGGCCAATGCCAGCGCCCTGGTACTTGCGGTGGGCGGAGACGTCCGCCTGCCAGAACCGTTGGAACAGGAAGGGGACTTTGTCGGACGGGATACCCATGCCAGTGTCGCGCACGCTCAGGACCAGTTGGTCCGCGTCGCGGGCGGCCCGCAGTTCAACCTCGCCGCCGGCGGGTGTGAACTTGATCGCGTTGAAGAGTAGATTAAGAACGATCTTCTCGAGCTTGTTGCGGTCGGCCAGGACGCTGGAGGCGTCCTCCGCGACCGACGTGCGGAGGCGGACATGTTTATCGTCAGATAGCTTCTTGACCTCGCTGGCGAGGCCGCCCAGGAACTCGGACAAAGCCACCGGCTCACGCACCAGTTCGAGTTTGCCAGCTTGAATGCGGACGAGCTCAAGCAGGTCGTTGATCAACCTGAGAAGCCGCAGACCGTTGGAATACATTGTCCCAAGCCACTCCCGGGTCTGACCGTCGAAAGGCCGTTGGCGGTCGTGCAAAAGAGTCTCAAGCGGCGCAAGCAATAAAGTCAGGGGCGTCCGCAGTTCGTGGCTGATGTTAGCAAAGAACCGATTCTTCACCCGATCAAGATCAATCAGGCGCTTGTTGGTCTCTTCGAGTTGAACCAGAGCTTCGGCAAGCTGCTTCCGATTCCTGTCCAACTCGAATCGTAGCTCGAACTCGCGAAAAGCAAGCCGGTTGTACATAACATTGCCAGCTATGACAATGATACCCGTGAGAACAAGGAAGTAGACGTTGTTGGCGAAAGTCGGGTGCGGCTCGCTGGCCCCGCTCGAAATGAAGTGAGCGAAGGCACACACCAAGTACATAAGAATCACACCGACGACCGACAGGACAGTCTCGAACAGTGGCCAGTGTCCCACCGCGCTGATTGCGAGGAGAATCAGGTTCAGAGCGGCGTAGTAGGGCGATTCTGGTTTCTGAGTCTGCCAGATGATCAGCGTCATGAAGAAAGCCGGGATGTATACGATGAACAACTGGAGGTATCTAAAATGCTTTTGCCCAAACTTCGTGTAGTGCAGGAGCAGAACTACACCGATGAACAGCACCGACAACACGCGGTAAACGAAAAACGTCCCCAGGTACTCCGGATACACCATCGCATCGGCCACCGTGCCAACAGGCATCAAAACCAACACAAGCAGGCAAGCCAACTTGCCCGTCTGCATGCGCACGTCCAGCTCGTTCTCCGCGAACGCGCGCTGGAACTCGCCGTCCTTGGCAAGCCCGGACGTGGCTGTCTGGTCGCTAACGGGCATACGGCCTGCGCACTTCCAGAAAGATGTTCACGCGCGTTGAATCAGCCCGCACAACGCATTGTTCCGATGGCGCCGAGCAGGGCGCAAGTCGGCCCATCTCAGAATGGTCGCGGTATGTCAGATGCCATTCGAGTATGAAATCCATGCTGTTGCGGTTCGGGTTCGAAGAATCAACATTGGTCCCAACAAGCAGCCCCCCAGGCGCCAGGTGCTCGTAGAAATGGTCCATCAGTCGCTTGCACACGCGATCCGATAGATAATCGAACAAACCCGCGCAGTAGATCAGATCGTACCGGGCCTCCATCGGAAGCTCGACGCGGCGAGACGAGTCCTTGAGTATCTGGTGGACTGAGCGCTTCTCAAAGCTTAAACCGGTGGTCCGGTGCTGACGTTCTTTCAATGACTCCAGCACCCTCTTCGCGTACTGGAGTGTCTCGTCATTGAAATCCAGCAGAAGGAAATCGGCCTGGTCCGCGACTTCTGACTTTCTCAGGAAAGACTGTATTTCCCCCGCCGGACCACAGCCCAGATTCAGAATGCGCGCCGGGCGCCCGCCGGCCACGACACGGCGCACCTCTTGGTCAAGGCGCTCGACTAGATACTTGACCCGATTCCTATGAGCTTCGGCCGAAGGCTGACTTAGAAGCCACACGTTCAAAACCTTTGCGAAGAGCGAGCCCCCCTCATGCGGGTCGCGCAAGATCATGTTGACCATCTCGTAGTCCCCGGCGTAGCCGAGAGGCTTTAGATAGGTGCGGTAAGCAAACGGAGCGCACAGAATCAGCGGGTGCAACTGGCGCTTGACGTAAGTGCGATGGAGAGGCTGCAGGTCGCCATCAATCTGATGCGCGACGCCCTCGAAGCGCTGGAACAACCGGTCTATCGATGGCAAGACATCCCCCCGCAGGTCCTCGATCAGGGCAAGCTCCATCGGCGCGCGCTCGCCGGTAGGCGACGAGCGTATTCCCAATTCCACCTGCTCGAACCAACGGCGCAGGTCCGCCAGATACGTCTGCAAGTCCGCCACCGCCACCTTGTACTCGGGCAGTATCTGGTGAACCCGATTCCATTCCTTAATGAACTCGGCAAACTCACCCCGAAGTCGGCCTGGCTGATTCAGCGGCGAGAACAGGTCCACCTCGATCCATGCCTCGTCGAGGTCCGCTTGACAGATCAGCATGATGCCGGTGTTGACCAGGCTGCTTACCACGGCCCGGCCGGAGTAAACCAACCGGTCAGCCATGAATATGTGCACCTCGTTCAGCACCTCCGATAGCTGCAAGATGCTGTATGGATTGTATACCTCGAAGACCACCAGATACCGCGTGAGACGCAGCAGTGTCCCCCGCGCTTCGCTCCCCTGGCTGTTCCGAAAGACCACGAATGAATCGCGCGCTCCCGATCCGTTTGTTAGGACCTTGGTTTCCATCTGCCCTGAATGACCTGATGAGAGGACTTCCCCATCCAAACTGCAAGTCTGGAATCAGCGCCCTGGTCATCGTCTCACGTGTTCGGAAACGGCTATGATTCACCACCAACACCCGAAGAACATAGCGCGGCGTAGGGAGGAGGGGCGTCGATGAAACCCCGGTAACCCTCTCGACGGGACGGTTCGGTTGGCATGGGCCGCGGTGGAACTTCGTTTTTTTCAATTTTTCCCTTGCATTTGTCGGGTGGGGTCTGGAAAATCACATCTACCAAATGAATATGAATCTAGCACAAATGGTTCGAGGGCTGACACCCATCGTAGCGGTGGCAGCGCTTGCTATAAGCGCCCAAGCTGGCGGATTCTCAGACAACTTCGAAAGCTATGCAGCCGGTTCCGACCTCCACAACCAAGGCGGCTGGAGAGGCTGGGACGGTTCGGCCGCGGCGGGGGCCCTGGTCTCGAACGCGTATGCATACGACGGAGTCAATTCCGTCAATATCACCGGCGGCAGCGACTTGGTGCACGAGTTCACCGGGTTCACTTCGGGGAAATACACATTGAGCGTCGCCCAGTACATTCCCAGCGCCTCCACGGGTGACACGTACTTCATCTTGATGAACAAGTACAAGGAGAACGGGGCACAGGCCGATTACAACTGGAGCGTGCAGACTCATCACAACATGGATACGGGTGTGATCACCTCTGACATGGGCGGAGCCACAGCGGCCCTGGTGAAGGACCAATGGGTTGTCAATCAGTTCTTGATCGACTTGGACGCAGGGACCGTAGCCGAGTACTACAACGGCCAGAAGCTCGCCGATTACGTATGGCAAACAACCGGCGTGAATCAGCTCGCCGCAATCGACCTTTATGCCAATAATGCCGGCCCGGTTTACTACGACAGCCTGACCATCGAGCCGGGCTTCAATCTCATACCCGAACCCGCGCCGCTGGCCCTCCTCACGTTGGGCGCGCTGGCACTCGTTTTGCGCCGCAGAGTTTCCTAAGCAGCCATAACCAGGCGCTGGGACTTTCCGGTCAACTGCTGAGTTTCGCGAACACCCCTCCCTGAAAAGGGCGGGGTGTTTTGCTGCCCATGAGCCAGGTAGGGGCCGATTCCACTCGGTCCCTGATTTTGCCCAACAAACGCGGACGCGGCGGAACGCGTCCCTATCAGGCGGTAGGGTAGGGCTGGACCTGCCTACGCCGCGGTCGCGGCAGGCCGCGCGGGTCAGCCGCGACCGTACTGATCCAAGGAACACTCCGGCGCGCCCAGCGGTCACGCCCTACCGCGCGGTTCAAGGTCACAGAGCGTGTTCGCATGAACAAGGAGACTCCCCATGAACCTGCCGCTTCCTCACGGTTGCGGCTCACCCCTGTCTGGGCGGCGGAACTGAGCCGCGCGCGTGAGCAGGCGGTTGGCAGGTTCATTGGCGTTTTGGAACGCGCTTGCGTTTGGAGATGACATGAGTGTTGGCGGGTGAGCGCCCGATGCGCTACACCCACCAACGATATGAAAAACCG
>JAXDCU010000436.1:0-2564 GCA_034677645.1 Verrucomicrobiia bacterium | reverse complement strand
GATCGTTTGGTTGCGACTGAGCCGCGCCGCGCCTCCGCGGGAGTATCTCTGGCCCCAGCAGGCGAAGAGAAGCCCGCGGACCACGCCGACCACACCGAAGACACGGCCTGGCACAGGAGAGGGGTATGGACGAAACTCTGGCTATCCTCTCACCGGACAATTGGGTTGCGGCTTGCCCGCGCTGCGAAACATCCGGACCAGGAGATGTCAAGTCGCGCCAGCGTATGGAGAGCGGGTGCTTGCTCCCGCTTTGAGGTGGAGCGGCAGCGCCAACCGCGGAATCAAAGCGCCGGCAAGCCGGCGCACTGGAGTTTGGACATTTGAAACAGATGCAGCGTCACGCGGTGGCCATTTCGACCATCGTTTGACAGCACGGGGGCTTGTCCCGGTGGCAAAGTAAGTTTGGGGAGCACACCCGCCCTCGTGTGCACACGCTCCGTGGCCATGGACCTGCCAGCCGCCTGCTTACGCGCGCGGCTCTGATGTTCCCCCTGAACCAGCAACCGATAACCGATCACCCTCTTCCCTGCTCCCCGCTCCCTGCTTTCCCCTCCCCGCCCCCCCGCCGCTTGCTTACGCGCGCGGGCGCGCCGTGAGCAGGAGATCGGCGCCAAGCCGTTGCCACTTTACGTCTTCCAGTCGCACGACTTGACTCCAGCCCCGGGCCCCATCACCGGCGACGGCTTTGCGCGCATGGCGCCCGCCGAGAACCCGAGGCGCATAAATGAAAGCGATCCGATTTGCGAGTCGGTGCTCGAAGAAACTCGCGTTTACTTCGCCACCTCCCTCGACCAACAGACTGGTCGCCTCTTCAGCGCCCAGCTTTCGCAACAACCAGTTAAGATCGATCCTCCCCGCCCGCGTTGGGGCCATCCACACGCGCACATGTCGCCGCAGAGCTGCCACGCGGCGCGCTGGAGCTTGTCTGCTCACCACGATTGTTGTCAGCGCTCGATGCGCGTCACGCACGATCCGCGCGGTCAGCGGCGTGCGAGCCATCGCGTCGAGCACGATCCGCCGCGGCTGTCTTGTCGACGTTGGCGATTTGCCAACTCCCATTGGCCGCACTGTCAGGGAAGGATTATCGGCCAACACGGTGTTTATCCCGACTAGGACGGCATCCACACCGCGCCGCAGCCGCATCGACCAGTGCCGCGCTTTGGGGCCGCTGATCCACTTGGAAGCGCCGGAAGCTGTCGCGATCTTGCCGTCGATTGTCATGGCCGTTTTGACGATCACCCACGGCCGACGATGGCGAATCCAGTGGTTGAACGCCTCGTTGAGCTTTCGCGTCGGTTCTTCAACACAACCACTGACAACCTTAATCCCAGCCCGGCGCAAAACACGAATGCCTCGACCGGAATGGCGCGGGTTGGGGTCGACCGTGCCGACAACCACTCCGCGAATGCCGGCGGCAATGATGGCCTCGGTGCACGGAGGAGTGCGGCCCACGGTGGAACAGGGTTCAAGCGTAACGTAAAGAGTGGCGCCGCGTGCATCCAATCCGCGACGCGCCGTATCGTCAAGAGCTTCGATCTCGGCGTGCGGTTCCCCCGCCCGCCTGTGCCATCCTCGGCCGATGACCTTGCCCGCCTTGACAAGGACGGCGCCTACCATTGGGTTGGGCGAAGTGTGGCCGTAACCTCGCTTCGCCAGGCCCAAGGCCAAGCGCATGTAGAACGAGTCGTCGGTGCGCACTGAGAGGGACGATCGGCCGCAGCCTGGGCGTTGGCGTCAGAAACGGACAGTCTCGAGGTAGCGCAGCGAAATCGGGAGTTGTTCCTCGACGCTGGGCGATTCGTCCTCGATAAAGTACCACTTCACACGCGCCTTCTTGGCCGCGCGCAACAAGGGCGGGAGATCGATCTGGCCTGCGCCCAAAGCCACGTCGTTGGTGACGTCCGTGCCGCCCGCCAATGAGCCGGTCTGCAGTCCCCTGCGCATATCTTTAAGATGCATCAACTCCCATCGCTGGCCATATTTCTGAAGAAGTTTGATCGGGTCCTGCGCCGGAAACACAACCCAGAAGATGTCCATCTCGTAGGTCACGTATTTCGGGTCGGTTCCGTTCATGAGTCTATCGAAAAGCGTTTCCTGTCCGCGCGGCTGGAACTCGTAGCCGTGGACATGGTAGAAGAACCTGAGCGTGCTCTTGGCCAGAACGCGACCAGCCCGGTTGAACACATCGATGGCCTGACTGCATTCCGCGTCGTCGAAATCCCCGTCGTGTGGTATCCAGGCGCAACCGACGTACTTGAGACCGAGCGCTTTTGCCTCCTGGGCGACTTGCTCTGGATTGTCGCGCAATTGCTCGTAAGGGAAATGACCGGCGATCGGACGGAGACCGTGACTGGCCAGGAGCGCCTTGAACTTGTCAGGCGCCATGCCGTAAGTGCCAGCCAGCTCAACATTGCGAATCCCGAACGACCGCACTTTCCAGAGTGTGCCGGGGACGTCGTTCTTGAACGAGTCGCGCAGACTGTAGAGCTGCAGCCCGATTGGGCCTTTGAATGAAGGGCCAACCCCGGCCCGGAGTCGGTCGGCCCCAGCCGCGCGTCCGAGAC
>JAXDCU010000435.1:0-2642 GCA_034677645.1 Verrucomicrobiia bacterium | reverse complement strand
ATGTTTGCGCTCTTCTCAGGCGCGCGCCGGACACGACTTTCGTCCTAATGCACATCGGCTACCCATGCCAGGAGCAAATGCTTGCCGTGGCGAAGCACTATCACAACGCCGTCATCGACATGTGCTGGGCATGGATCATCAGTCCGACCGCATCGGAGCATTTCCTTCGTGACTTCGTAGTAACGGCGCCCGCCAACAAACTCCTCGCCTTCGGCGGCGATTACATACCTGTCGAGTGCGTTGTGGGCCACGCCGCTGTAGCGCGTCGAGGTCTCACCCGCGCTTTGGAGAGACTCCTGGCTGATGGCTGGGTGTCGCGGTCCGAGGCGGTTGAGTTGGTCGAGCCACTCATGCGCGGCAACGCGCGCCACATTTTTCACCTCGACGAAAAGGAACGCGCTCTCAGGAGCGTACCATGGCTTGCGCGGCGGTCGTGACAGCCAGTCAGGATGGTACCCATCAGACCGACAAGCAGACATTCACTGGTGAAATGAACAGTCTGGCGCCTGATTTCACGGCTGGTGTCATCGAGGGGTTTTATGGGAGACCTTGGACCGACACTGAGCGGCGCGTGCTCTTCGGCTGGCTTCGACATGCCGGACTCAACACCTACATGTACGCGCCAAAGGACGATCTTAAACACCGCGTGGCCTGGCGTGAGCGTTACAGCCGCGATGAGATCGAGCGGCTCGCGGCCTTGAATCGCGCGTGTCGGAGATTCCATCTGTCGTTCTGCTATGCCATTGCTCCAGGTCTCGACATCCGATTCTCTTCGGCGACGGATCAGATCGCGCTGAGAAACAAGCTGGAACAGGTTCGCTCGATTGGCTGCCGCGATTTCGCCCTGCTGTTCGATGACATTCCCGCTCGACTGAATCCAGCGGATCGGCGTCGATTCGGCAGCGCTGCCGCGGCTCAGGCAAACACCGCAAACGCTCTTTTCCAGTGGATGAGCGAGACTCGAGAGCGAACGAGTTTATTCTTTTGCCCAACCGTCTACTGCGGCGCCATGGCCAGCCCCGCTGTGACCAAGTCGACATACCTGCGCGAACTGGGCGCTATTCTCCGGCCTGAAATCGGAGTCTTCTGGACGGGCCCGCAAATCGTGTCGAACGCCATTTCGCTTCGCTCGATCCGCGAAGTGGCTGCCGTACTGAAACGGCGCCCGGTGTTGTGGGACAACTCACACGCAAACGACTACGATATGCGGAGGTTGCACCTGGGACCCTATTCCGGTCGGCCCGCGGCGCTCCGCGGCGAAATCAGCGGCGTCCTGCTCAATCCAAACCGCCAGTGCGCGGCCAATTTTGTTCCCGTACACACACTGGGGTCATGGCTGCGCGCACGACGAACCGCGCTCCCCGGAGCCGCCTACGACGCGGCGTTGCGCGCCTGGTTCCGGGCGTTCGAAGCGTTCGGACCGCGACATCTTCGGCGCACCGAGTTGCGACTTCTGTGCGATTTTTGTTACTTGCCGTTCCGCTTCGGCCCGCAGGCACGGCAATACCTTAATGACATCCATCGCCTGATTTGCGCGCCACCCGCGCGCTGGGGCGGCGTAGAGCGCCGTTTCCACGCGACACGCGAGGCCGTCTTGAGAATGTTCGATATTCTTGTCCGTCTGCGCGACCGTGATCTCCTGCACGCGCTGTATCCCTATCTCTGGGATTTGAAAGAGACTGTCTTACTACTAGAAGCGTGGGTAAGATGGCGGAAGAAACACCCGGCCGCATACGCACGATTCTGTCCAACGGAGTTTTTTTCAGTGGCATTTCGAGGAGGATTCGCCGCTGCAGTCGAGAGACTGCTGCCGATGGACAACGTGGGCTGCTTGAATCCAACGGCAGAGGAGTGAGCGGTGCTCAGCGGAAGACAGTCAAAGACCAAAACAGAGCGCGTGAGCGGGGTGCTAATGCAAATCGACTGTCACCCGCTTATGTTCATTCAATGCTTATCCGGTTGTTACACCTGAGCCTTCTTCCGAACTGCTCCTTCTGAATCGTCAGCCACGCCGTCAAACTATGCCTATTGAGCAGGTGTGACAACCGGATAAGCATGGTTCATCTAATTGCCGCACACTAGCGCGCAAGATGTGAGTTTCTACTGAGTCGGCCGCGCATTTGTTCCGCTGGAACTCAACGGCGCGGGTGGGGCGGGGGGCACGGGCACGGCTGGCGTGATTCGCGGACTCGCTGGGCCGGGGGGCGCCGGCGGCAATTGCGCCGTCAAAGTCCGCCACACTCGTTGTTCCTCAGACGACATGGCCTTCCAGCGGGATGCGTTGCTGAGGAAATGCTGGCGCTCGTCGGGCGTCATGTTTGCGAATCGGTTGAAAGCATCGAGGCAGAGAGAGCGCTGCTCAAGACTGAGCCCGGCGAAAGTTGAGAAGAGCCGCTGAACCTGAATCCGCTCGATCTCGGTCAAGTTGCGAAAGCCGCGCTGCTTCTCCTGGTCGGTGAGGTCGAAGAGCCGATGGAAGTTTGTCGATATCCTCCGCCGCTGTTCTTCCGGCAGCGCCAGCCAGCGGTCGAGTTCCGCTTCCATCAATCGGGGTGGATCGGGAGGAGAGTGTGTCACCTGAGACGATGCGGAGGGGGCGCTTGTGTTTGCGCCGGTCCTGGGAAAGCGTGTGAGGGCTTTCT
>JAXDCU010000434.1:0-11896 GCA_034677645.1 Verrucomicrobiia bacterium | reverse complement strand
CTGCGCGGTGAAGGCTATGCTCCGACCACGCACCCAAAAATTAAACGGTTCTCCTGCACGCCTGCGCCCCTCGAGACTACGCGCCGTTTGCTGGACAGCCTCGACCCAGAGCTCAGTCATGCCGATTCCGATCGGCTCAAACTCCTGCTCAAACAGTGCGTGCCTGAGTATGCCCCGTCTTTGACCTGAATGGTGGCGTCCCAAGGCGCCGCTTTGTCGACTATTGCCTCAGCGCCGACTTTCGCCTCGAACTTCCATGCGGATCGGTGGTCTGTGCCGGGCCATAGACGTGGATTGCGAAGGGATCGAACACGTCATCGACCCAGCCACTGACCACGTCCACGGTCCTCCTTTCTTCCAGGACGGGCAAAGTCCTCTTGCCAAGCCACGGAGCCGTGAAGCGGTAGTCAATCTTGCGGTCGGTGGTGTTCACCGCAACCACGTACTCGCCTGCCGGACAGGTTCCCTGGCCATGCCGCACCGAGATTAGAACGCTGATGATGCTGCTGTCCAAGGCGGCGTTGTATGCCTCGGCCGGTTCCAGATACTCGTGCTGTTTGGGCCACCAACGACGTTCCCCGCCAAAAAGCGCCCGCCGTTGGTTCA
Organism: Verrucomicrobiia bacterium; assembly: GCA_034677645.1. Lineage (GTDB taxonomy): Bacteria > Verrucomicrobiota > Verrucomicrobiia > Limisphaerales > J093 > JAAYVR01. Next base: position 11,290 of record JAXDCU010000434.1, on the reverse strand, counting down.
CTTCTTTAACGACGGAATGAAGGTCGCGCCATGTGCCCAGATGCTCGCTCATTCTCCACCGCCCGTCATCGAAGGCGTAGTAGAACAGACCGTTTGCCCCTTCGACCAGCGCCCCGTAGGTCATGCAGCGCAATTCCGCATATGTCGGCGCTCGGAACGGGCCGGGGGCGGAGATCGCGTTGGTATGGTAACTCCAGTCGAAGGCCTGAATCACGGCTATCAACGGCTTCTTTCGACTGACGGCCAATCGCGCCAATTGAACCTGCTGGCTGAAGCTTGCCAGAGGCAACCACGGGATTGGGTATCGGTCCACAAGCATCACGTCGGCATGCTCGCCATACCACCAGGCACTGGCCCCGTGGAACACCGTCGCCGCCACGGGTTTTCTGGCCTTTGCGCGTTTGAACGTCCGGTAGGCTCGACTCAGGCTTTCCGGATCGACCCGATTGAGATCGGGCTCATCGGACAAGTACCAAGCCCAAAGGCGCGGGTGGCGGTCAAATCCCTCGACTGCTTGTAGTGCTTTGCGCGCGTCGAACGCCGGTCCAGCCGACGTGCCCGGGAAAGCCATCACACGCAAACCCGCCGCATCAGCCGCCGCAAGCCAACGTTCCCTGGCCGGACCGGTGACGAGATTGAAGCCAGCCCCTCTGACCAGATCGAGGTCGTTAGTGTTTCTTACACCCCACAGGCCGATTGGATAGAAGTTCGTTGAGAGGTTTCGACACCCGCTGCCGGCTAGCAACAAGAACCCAGCCATGCTGCACATGGCCAGCAGCCTTCTGTTTCCTCTCAATTCCATACTGGGCGTATTCAAGCCATCGCATTCCCACCCTGCAAGCGTCAAGCATGCTGTTTAGCCAATACGGTCTCCTCTCCAAGGGAGTTTGTGGCGGCACCTTGATGGCGAGGTCACGGTAGATCGAGATTCGCCTCGAACCGGATACAATCTCAGGACGCACTGGGCTGAGTGGGCAGGCCAAGACAAGACAAAAAATGGCGGGCACCACGCGGATGCCCGCCCAACCCAAACAACCAACCGCTTCGTGTCCCTGCCGGCGGTCAAGTGGCAAAAACAGAAGCCCACACCGCTGGGCCTGATGTTCTTCCAGACTACCAGCAGAAAGTCGCCGTTGTCTGTTGGTTATTGACAGCTCACATGCAATTCTTGTTCAAAACGTCATGCGGATCACGAACCTTAACCCAACCGATGACATCGGCGCCAGCGCGTGGCTCGTCGAAATCGACGGGCATCGTCTCCTTCTTGACGCTGGAAGCGACCCTCGACACGAGGGACGCCGGAGCCTGCCATTGTTTCACTTGGCTGGGAAATCGGAGATAGACGCAGTGGCGATAACGCACTGCCATCATGACCACGTAGGATCGTTGCCCGTGGCAATGCGGCAATTTCGGCGCGCGCACGTGTTGATGACTGACCTGAGTTACTTTCTGGCGGAGCGTGTGTTGCACAACTCAGTGAATGTCATGATGCGCCAGCGCGAAGAGCTCGGCCTGGCCGATTACCCGTTGTACACCCATGACGAAGTTGACGATCTTGCGCCTCGATTCCAAGGTTTTCGGTACCAGCGCGAGATCGAGTGGGCGGCCGCTCACAAAACCCGCGCCGGCTTCGAGTCGCCCACTATTGAGTTCTTCGACGCTGGGCACACTTTGGGATCAGCCGGAATACTGGTCCGCGGCCAGCGCGAGACGCTCTTCTACACAGGCGACGTGTCTTTCCGCGACCAGACACTCCTCAAAGGCGCGCGGTTTGAGGATGTCGAAGCAGATGTCGTGATTCTGGAAACGACTCGCGGTACCCGCGAGCCCCCCACTGGATTCAGCCGCGAGGCCGAGGTTGAACGTTTCGTGAAAACACTCCAACAGGCACTGAAACGAAAAGGTTCCGTCCTGATCCCCTGTTTTGCTCTCGGTCGAACCCAGGAGATTCTCGCGCTGCTCGCAATCCTGATGCGCGAAGGGCGTATCCGGCGACAGCCGGTGTATATCGGGGGACTGGGACGCGTGTTTACCGAGATTTACGACCTCGAAGCTCACCGAACGCACCGGCATCACACCGGTCTCCTCCTCCACGAGAACCTCAACCTCCAGGTGCTGGATCCTTCCAGCTTGTCCGAGATCAAGCTTACGGGCGCTCGCATTTTTGTGCTGACCGCGGGCATGATGAACGAACACACAGCCGCCCACGACCTGGCCGCGCGGGTTCTTGGCGATGAACGGCACGCAATACTCTTCGTCGGTTACGCCGCGCCCGAAACACCCGGCGGCCGACTGAGAACGACGCACCTTGGCGAGACTTTCAGGTTCAGCGACTCGGCGGGCGACCTCACGCGACGTTGCGAGATGGCCGAGTTCGACCTCACCGCCCACGCGAATCGGAGCGAACTACTCGATTTCGCCACAACCACGGCTGACGGCGCTGTGATTCTCGGACACGGTTCGCCCGCGGCGCGCGACTGGTTTGCGGGTGTGATTAGCAGGTGCAAACCGCGTCTCGGAGTGCTGCAGCCCGGCCCTGGCGAGTCCGTGGATATTTGAACCCTGGTCGGATCGCGCTGGCGGCGTTACAGTGAGCGAAGACTGCGATGCGCGTTCAACTCCTGGTTGGTCCGGCGGGCAGCGGCAAGACATTCGCTTGCCTGGCCGAGGTGCGGGAAGCGCTGCGATTGGAAAGCGCGGGATTCCCATTGCTCTTTGTCGCGCCCAAGCAATCCACTTTCCAACTCGAACGCCAGATTCTGGCGGATGCCGAGATAACGGGTTACACGAGACTGAGGATACTCTCGTTCGAACGGCTGGCCGAAGCAGTCCTCACCGAGTCGCGGCGTTCACCCGCCCGCGTCCTGAGCGAGGACGGTCAGGTCATGGTTCTGCGCGCTCTGCTCCATCGGCACGCCCGCGAGCTGCGGCTTTTCCACGCTGCTGCCCGGCTACCGGGATTCGCGCGCGAGACTGCTCGGACTCTCCGCGAACTTCGACACCACGGGATGTCGCCTGATCGTTTGCGTTCGATCGCGGCCGAAGTTGGGAACGCTGACCGTTTGAGCGACAGACTCGTAGACCTGGCGTGCCTGATAGAGTCGTATCAGCGGTGGCTCGCGCAAAACAATGTCCAAGACACTGGCTGCCTGCTTGAATTGGCCGCGGCGGCGCTGCGCACGGCCAACCGCGCCACACTCACTGTCCGACAATCAGCCGCCGGTGCTGCGGAGGAAACGAGCCGTGCCATGTCTCTCGGCACGCCTTCTCGCGGCCAGGCAGGGATGCATTGGGGCGCTTTGTGGCTGGACGGTTTCGCGGAGATGACGCCTCAGGAGCTTGACTTGCTCACCGCCCTGATCCCGTTCTGCGAGCGGGCAACGCTCGCTTTCTGCACCGAGAATGTCGAGGCAGACGCTCAAACGTGGCATTCGACGTGGGCGGCCGTCGGACGCACAATCGAGGCACTGCGGCGCCGATTGACTTCTCTGCCGGGAGTAACCGTTGAGATCAAGAGCCTGCCGCGACGAGCCAACAGCGGCCGATTCCGCGATTCGCCGGCACTCGCTTATCTCGAAAGCCGCTGGGAATCGCAGGCTATCCCCGCGGCTGATCAACCCAGCGACGTGGCCGACTCGGTCCGGATTGTCTCCTGTCCAAATGCCGAAACGGAGGCGGTCGTCGCTGCCCGCGAGATTCTCCGCTACGTCCGCGACCGCGGCGGCCGGTTTCGGGACACGGCGGTTTTGGTCCGGTCACTCGACACACACGCTGACGTCATCGGACGCGTGTTTTCCCGGTTCGACATCCCTTTTTTCCTGGACCGACGGGAGTCGATGTCGCACCACCCACTGGCGGAGCTGACGCGGGGGGCGCTGCGCTTGGTCGCCTTTGAATGGCGCCAGGAAGACTGGCTCGGTGTCATCAAGACAGGCTTAATGCCCGCTGACGAGGAAACAGTTGACCGTCTGGAGAACGAGGCCTTGGCTCGTGGGTGGGGCCGGGACTGGTGGCTGGGCAATGGCAAGCGCCTCAGCGAATCGTGCCCGGCCGAATTCGACAATGTTCGCGCCTCGATTGCGCATCCCTTCGATCGATTTGCGCGAGCGCTCGGCGAGGCGGGCGAAGAACCGCCGGGCGCGGGATTGGCCAAAGCGATGCGCGAGCTCTGGGTTGATCTCAAAGTTGCCGATCAACTCGAGCGTTGGAGCCTCGCAGACATGCCTGATCCACACCCCGATCGCAGGTCGCCGGCTCAGGTTCATCATGCCGTTTGGGAGCAACTGAATGCCCTGTTGGATAACCTTGAGCTCGCCTTCGGCGATACAACCCTTTCCACGCGAGATTGGCTTGCGGTGCTTGAAGCCGGTCTCGGCAACCTAACGGTCGGAGTCATTCCTCCCGCGCTGGACCAAGTGCTTGTTGGAGCCGTTGATCGTTCGCGCAACCCAGACCTCGCACTGGTAGCGGTCCTTGGCTTCAACGCGTCCATGTTTCCAGCGCCCCCGCGCCAGTCTGCTCTGCTGTCCGAATCCGATCGTGTCGTGCTGGCCCTGCACGGCGCCGAGCTGTTTGCTGGCGAGCGCAGTCAACTCGCCCGCGAGCGTTACTACGCCTATGTGGCCTGCACGCGTCCCCGAAAAAGGCTGGTGCTGACCTTTGCCGAGCGCGACGCCCGCGACCGTCAGCTCAGTCCTTCCCCTTTCGTCGCGCTATTGCGGCGGGTCTTCCCGAAATCCGAGATAGAACATGCGCCACCTGCCAGTGATTGGACCGCTAGCGAACACCATCGCGAGCTTCTGCCCATGCTGGCCAGGGCTTCGATCGGCATTCGAAGCGACACTCCGGACGGAACCAAACCCATCTCAGCCGGACTTGCGCGGCTCGCCGAAACCATCGCGGCGGCTCCCGCCGATCGATACAAAGAGTGTCTGTCGCCGGCAGTGGCGGAAAGGCTTTTCGGCCCTGTTCGCCTCCGATGCACCGTGAGCCGGCTCGAACAGTTCGCGGCCTGCCCTTTTCAGTTCTTCATCAGCGCGGGCATGCGTGCCCAGGAACGCACTTCGTTCGAACTCGATGCGCGGCAATTAGGGAGTTTCCAACACGAGGTGCTCGCTCGGTTTCACCAAGCTCTGCGGAGCCGAGGTCTCCGCTGGCGCGACCTCACGCCTGCACAGGCCCGGGAACACATCGCCCGCGCCGCGGAAGAGGTGAGCCAGGTGTTCGCTGGAGGCTTGTTCCTCGCCGCGCGGGAGCGTCTTCTCACAGTGCGTTCCGTAACACGTGCTCTGGAGGACTTCACGGAACTGGCCGTGACTTGGCAACGCACTGCTTGCGAGTTCGACCCGCTGGCGGTTGAACTCGAGTTTGGCGGGACAGGAGCGCCCCTGCCAGCATGGGAGCTCGATCTGGACGGCAGTCACATGCTCGCTCTTCACGGAAAAATCGACAGAATCGATGTCAGCCGCGAATCAACGTCGGGGGACCTGTGGTGTCTCGTTCTGGACTATAAGTCTTCTAGGACGATCGCTTTGGATGAGCTGCTGGCGCACGGAGTGCAGCTCCAATTGCCGGCATATCTCGCGGCAGTCACACGCCTGGCGCCTAACCGCCTTGGTGACACCGGCGCGCGCTGGGTACCGGCCGGCATGTTTTACGTGCCGCTGCGAGCCGGCGCGACTTCAGCCGCGAACCGTTCCGAAGCATTTGCCGATGCCGATTCAGCGCGGCGGCGCGCGTATTGTCACCGCGGTCGATTCCGCGCGGACGCGCTTGCCCGACTTGACAGCCTTCACGATCAGAAGGAGCCGAGCGGCCAGTTCCACGTCAGTCGCCAGACTCAGTCCAAGCCCCAGTACGCCGATCTTATCGCCGCAGCCGACTTCATTGGTCTTGTGGACATGGTTGAGACCCGCATAAGAGAGTTCGGTCGTCGCATCTTTGCCGGGGAAGCCGCGGTCGACCCGTATGCGCGCGGTGCGTCTGAGGTGGCTTGCGATCGTTGCGGTTACCGCGCCATTTGCAGAATCGATCCATGGACGCACTCTTACAGGCGCCTCGCGTCGGACTCGACTCCTGTCGAGGAAGTCTGAAGCCGCGCGTAAGTCGGATTGCCTGAGGAGCGAACGAACACAGGATTCTGGAGGGATGTTATTGGGCATTCCCTTTGGAGCCCTGTGTGATATTGTTTCCCGACACATATGACCGACGAACTTGTCACGGACTGGGATCAATTCCAGAAGAACTACCACGAGTTTCCCGAAATCAGGTTGGCCATCGACGTCAGCCGCGTCGGTTTTCCAGGCGATCACTTCACGCGACACCAGTCGACGATTCAGAAAGTTTTCTTGGCCATGGACGACCTCGAGGCCGGAGGCATCGCCAATCCAGACGAAAACCGAATGGTTGGGCACTACTGGCTGCGCGACCCCGAGCGCGCACCCAGTCTTGCCGTCGCGAAGGAGATCAAGGACACCGTTGAGGCCGTCACGGAATTCGCGCGGAGTGTGCACCGCGGAGATGTGGTTGGCGCTCACGGCGTTTTCAAACACGCGCTTGTCATTGGCATTGGCGGGTCGGCTCTCGGACCGCAGTTTGTGAGCCACGCGCTCGGTCACCCCCAGGCTGATCGGATGACATTACATTTCTTCGACAACACCGATCCTGATGGCATCGACCTGGTTCTGGCGCGGCTTTCCGGGCAACTGGGGCGCACGCTATGTATTGTCATCTCGAAGTCGGGCGAGACTAAGGAAACCAGAAATGGCATGGAAGAAGCCCGCGCGGCCTACGCGCGAGCGTCTCTGTGTTTCGAGAAACACGCCGTCGCGATAACGACATCCGGCATGAAGCTCGACAAGTTGGCAAGGGGCATCGAGCCGAAAGGCGTTCCGTGGCTCGCGGTTTTTCCGATGTGGGATTGGGTTGGGGGCCGCACCAGCGAAACCTCGGCGGTCGGTCTCTTGCCTGCCGCGCTTCAAGGCATCGATGTCCGCGCCTTGCTGTCGGGAGCCCGCGCATGCGACGCCGTCACCCGTGGCCACGACGTCGCCGCGAATCCAGCGGCGCAACTGGCTCTTGCATGGCACTACATCGGCGCCGGCCGGGGAGAGAAAGACATGGTTGTCATACCGTACAAGGATCGTCTGTTGCTGTTGTCGAGGTACCTTCAACAGCTTGTGATGGAATCGCTGGGGAAAGAACTCGATCTTGACGGCCGCGTCGTCAATCAGGGGCTGGCTGTCTATGGCAACAAAGGCTCGACAGACCAGCACGCTTATGTCCAGCAACTGCGGGACGGACTCCACAATTTCTTTGTTGTCTTTATCGAGGTGCTCAAAGACGGGGCCGCGACCGCCCCGCGCGTCGAGATCGAGCCGGGTGTTACAAGTGGCGACTACCTCAGCGGCTTTCTGCTCGGCACTCGCGATGCCCTGTACGAGAGGGGCCGGAGGTCGATCACGCTGACGATCGACGAAGTGGCGCCGTTCGCCGTTGGCGTGTTGATTGCCCTGTTCGAGAGGGCGGTTGGCTTTTACGCGTTTCTCGTCAATATCAACGCGTACCATCAGCCCGGCGTCCAGGCAGGCAAGACCGCCGCGGACAGGGTTCTGCTGCTCCAACGCAAGATATGCGATTGCTTCACCCGCCTTTCGGCTGAGCGTCCAGCCAAACCCATCACCGCGCAGGTGCTGTCACGCATGCTGGGCTTTCCCGGCCAGGCGGAAATGGTCTTCAAGATTTGCCAGCACCTCGCCGCTAATCCAGGCCATGGAATTCGACGCACGGGCGGCGCCTCCGCGGCCACGGCTTGCTACGAACCTGAATGAGGCGTTACTGACCAGTCACTCTGTCGCATGTGCTATCTAGCGCTCCCCATGAACCTTGCTTTACCGCGTAAACGCGGGACTCTGGCGGGCGGCCGCTCTGCATGGTCCGAGGCGTTGTCCAGCTCGCGACCGGTCAGAGTTCCGCCTTCAGGCGGCTTCGTTGTGGACCAGACCGCACGGTTCATGGTCCCAATGCATTCTAAAGGAGAAACACTGCTCTCCATGAACCGCATGGTAGGGACCGATTCCACTCGGTCCCTGATTCCGCCCGACAAACGGGGACCCGGTGGAACGCGTTCCAGCCGGTTCAAGGTCACAAAGCGTGTTCACAAGAACAAGGGAAGCTCTTCAAGGAGTCGGCTTCAAAATCATCCGACTCCAACTGGAAAGAAGACTGGATTCGCGTATTATAACGGCGGCGCACTGACCCGAGGGGCAGCCGCAAGGACTCCGAGGGACCGCGCTTAGACCTGGAAAATGGCAGTCAAGTTTAGAGATTACTATGAGGTTCTTGGTGTCTCTCGCACGGCAAGCGAGGACGACATCAAACGCGCGTTTCGTAAGCTGGCTCGCAAGTACCACCCAGATGTCGCCAAAGACAAGAAGACGGCCGAGGAAAAGTTCAAAGAGGTCAATGAGGCATACGAGGTCCTCGGCAATCCCGACAACCGCCGACGCTATGACGAGCTGGGCGCGCACTGGCGCCATGGCGGCGAGTACCAAGACCCCGCCGACGCGCATCAACGAACGTGGCCGTTTTCAGGCCCTCAAGGCGGGAGGGGCGGTTTTGAGTTTCGGTTTGGCGGCACTGGTTTCAGCGACTTCTTCGAGCAGTTCTTCGGACGCAGCCAGCCATTCGCCGGCTTCACAGGCTTTTCTGATCCTAATGAGGCCAGAGAGGATGGCGGGCACGGTCAGACGCGTCCCCGGGATGGAGCTGATGTTGAAGGCAGCATCCTGGTCACGCTTGAAGAGGTTTTACGCGGTGCCGTGCGTGAAATCTCCGTGCGCTGGACGAATCCGACAACAGGCGAAACCGAGACGCGAACGTTCAGGGTGCGCATACCCGCTGGTGTGCGCGATGGTCAGTTGATCCGTGTGGCGGGCAAGGGCGGTCAGGGCAGCGGCGGTGGACACGCGGGCGATCTTCTGCTTCGCGTTCGCCTGGCCGCGCACCCCGATTTCGAAGTGCGCGGGGTGGACCTTCACCACCAGGTTGCCGTGGCTCCGTGGGAAGCCGTTCTCGGCGCCACCGTAACCGTCCCGACCGTTGATGGCTCGGTTTCAGTTCGGATTCCTCCGGGCACTGGGAGCGGTCACCAGTTGCGCGTTCGCGGACGCGGCTTGCCCTCTGGCGCGGCTCGTTCGCGCGGGGATTATTACGTGACTGTGTCCGTCCAGGTGCCCGGGAGCGTCAGTCCCGAAGAACGCGCCCTGTGGGAACAGCTTGCCCGAAGATCATCCTTTGATCCGCGCGTCGGTTCAGAATGAACTTGCAGACGTTCTCTAAAGTGGTTTATTGAGACCCACGTGTGCGGATATGGTGGAATTGGCAGACACGCTACTTTGAGGTGGTAGTGCCGCAAGGCGTGCAGGTTCAAATCCTGCTATCCGCACCACCTTGACTCCCATGCCGATTTACGAATTCCATTGCTCAGAGTGTAATAGCGAAAGCGAACTCCTGGTTCAGTCAACTGACTGGGAGGGCACGAAATGCCCCAACTGCGGCTCCGCGCGTTTGATCAAGAAACTCTCCGTATTCTCTCCGCCGAAAGACGTCACCGGCTGCGATTCGCTCCCCTGCGGTCTGAATTCGTCGTCCGGTTGTTGCGGATGCGGGACCAGCCGGCCTCCCTGCCAGTAGAACGCTCAAAAACGCCAGGCGTTCCGCCCGAACTCGCGCCGCGGCCCGGCCGCGTTGCTCACACACGGCTCAGGTCATCTCAACCATATCACCGCAAACACGAGCCGCGGTCAGCCGTCCCAGGTCGGAAACGAGCCAATCAGGTCGATGCCGCGCGAGCGTCTCGAACGTGGCTCCGCCCGTGGCCACCGCCACTACCCTGGCGCCAATGGCGCGCGCGCACTCAACATCGAACGGCGTGTCGCCTACCACCAATACTTCCTCGCCCCGCAATCGCCCGCCGAGAATCCTGGCTCCTCTGCTCAGCGCGATCCGCGCCAACTCATTCCGGTCTTCGTCGTCGTCTCCGAACGCACCGATCGCAAACGAGTCCCAGAGCCCAAAATGGCGCAGTTTGATTTCCGCGCCGAGCCGGATGTTGCCAGTGAGCAGGCCGATCACGGGCCGCTGGGCCATCGATCTCAGGTCGTTCAGGAAGTTAAGCGCGCCCGCGTAGACCCGCCCCTTCTTCTTGCGCATGCAGTCTTCAAGTAGGAACACATAGCAACTGAAGAAACGCTCGTAGTTCGCTTGGCTCGGCTCGATCCGGTGATCGCTGAATAACTCGCGCACCAGGGACTTGTCAGTACGACCCGCGAAACGCATGCGGCCCACGCCGTTGCGGATGCCAAAGGTCGCCTCCGCCGTCCGATCAAAAGCGCTGACTCCCGCTCCGTCCGTGCGGATAAGCGTGCCGTCGATGTCGAACAGAACGAGTCTGACCACGGCGCCAAGCTAGCTTGCGGCGCCCGTGGCAGCAAGCGGCTTCAGCCATACTTCAGCCACACACAAAAGATTGCGTGTTCAGTCGTGCTGTCCTAGTCTGATGAGCAGATCGCATGAAGTTCTACATCGATGGTGTTTTCTGTGACGAAGCAAACGCGAAGATTCCCGTGCTGGACCATGGTTTGCTCTATGGCGACGGCGTTTTCGAAGGCATACGCTCCTACAACCGGCGCGTTTTCAAACTCAAGGAACACATAGACCGCTTGTATCGTTCGGCAAAGGCGATCCTTTTGACCGTCCCACTGGAGCCGGCTGAGATGACGAAAGCGGTGCTGGAATGCTGCAGGCGAAACGGAACCCCCGACTCGTACATTCGGCTTCTGGTTACACGGGGCGTTGGCAGTCTCGGCCTAAACCCGCGGTCATGCGCCCGTGGATCGGTCATAATCATCGTGGGCAGCATTCAGCTCTATCCGCCGGAGCTGTACGCGAAAGGCATGGAGATCGTCACCGTCCCCACAACGCGCAACTTGATCAACGCGGTCAACCCGGCGATCAAGTCACTCAACTACCTGAACAACGTTCTAGCCAAGATCGAGGCGAACATCGCGGGAGTCGAGGAAGCCATCATGCTCAACTCCGAAGGCTATGTGGCTGAATGCACCGGTGACAACCTTTTCATTGTCCAGCGCGATCGACTTGTAACACCGCCGCTTTACGCCGGTGCGCTCTACGGCATCACACGCGGCGTGGTCATGGAATTGGCCAGCGCCGCCGGCTTGCCTGTCGCAGAAACCAACCTCACACGTTACGACGTATTCAACGCGGACGA
>JAXDCU010000433.1:0-7042 GCA_034677645.1 Verrucomicrobiia bacterium | reverse complement strand
CGCCGATGCGTGCTCTGTTCGAGCTGTTGCCGGTTGTGGCGGCCAGCGACAGCACTGTGTTGATCGAAGGCGCCAGCGGCACGGGGAAGGAGCTTGTTGCCCGCGCGATTCACGAGCTGTCACCTCGCAAACACAAGCGGTTCGTCGCCATAAACTGCGGAGCTCTGCCTGACACGCTCCTTGAATCGGAGTTGTTCGGCTACAAGGCTGGCGCGTTTACCGATGCCAGAAAGGACAAGCCGGGCCGATTTGCCCTGGCCCATGGCGGAACAATCCTGCTCGACGAGATTGGCGATATCTCCGCGGCTCTCCAGGCGCGACTGCTTCGCGTGCTGCAGGAGCGCGTCTATGAGCCGCTTGGCGGCGTTGAGACCGTTGAATCCGACGCTCGCGTGATCGCATCCACGAACAAGAATCTCCGGCAACTGGTGGGCGAAGGCCGATTCCGCGAAGACTTGTTCTACCGCGTGCATGTAGTGCGGTTGCTACTGCCACCGTTGCGGGATCGTCGCGAGGACATCCCGCTACTGGTTGAGCATTTCATCGCGCGGCTGAATCGGCTCCAGGCCAGAGACATCGTCGGCGTGTCCGATGGAGTCCTCGTCCGACTGATGGAACACGATTTCCCAGGCAACGTGCGCGAGCTGGAGAACGCCATCGAGCATGCGTTTGTGTTGTGCAGGAGCGCATTGATTGAAGAACACCATCTGCCGCCCCATTTGCAGGGCCCAGGCGCCGGTGATGGGACGAGACTCCCGCGAGGTCTCACTTTGGCGGCTATGGAGAAGTTGCTTCTGCGCGACGCTCTTCAACGCCACCGGGGAAATCGAGCCGCGGCGGCAAGGGAACTGGGCATAAACACGAGCACGCTTTTCCGTAAACTCAAACCGCTCAAGCTCGGTCAGGTTGGCAAGAGCGGCGCGAGCTAGCGACGCATGGTGCCATTGCAGAATGCAAGTGCATTCACCCGCCGCGGTTGCAAAATGCAATGAATCATGTAAACCCCTGACATTGTCGTACTACTATCTTGCGGAATCCTCGCAGTCGGCGGAGCGAACCCTGTCGCCGCCTGTTCCACCGTGCGCGCCTCGCCCCCAACCCCCTGGACAACGGATGGAGTGTCTCGACGACGTGGACGGTCTCTTTGTTGGCACGGCGATTGCGTGGACGTCGGCTGTGATTCTGGCTATTCCTGTCTGGCAAGGGCGCGTTTCGCCCGTGTTCGACACCTCCTCTCGACTATTGGTAGTGCGACGCTGCCGGGGGCGTACGGTCGACCGCAAAGAAGTTGTTCTCGCTCCGATGTCGACCGAAGCCCTCGCGCGCAGCGTGGCCGAACTTGGAGTCGACGTGTTGATTTGCGCGGCCATTTCTGAGCCGTTGCATTTGTCATTGGAACGGGCGGGTGTGACGGTTGAGACCCACCTCTGCGGGCCCGTTGAAGACTTGCTGCGGGCATTTCACGCCGGGCATTGGCGACAGTCTGAGTTTCGAATGCCTGGTTGCGGGGAATCGCATGGACCGCTTCGTCTGAGGCGGGGTCGATGCCGACAGAAGCGGCGCAGGCGGACTGAAGCGGCCGTTCAACCGCTAGACTACTATGCGTGAATCCATCGTTCTGACCGTTCTTATGGAGAACTCAGTTCAGAGCCGCGGCCTGATGGCGGAACACGGATTGGCTTTCCACTTGCGGGCGGGGGAACAGAGCCTGCTCTTCGACACAGGGCAGACGGCGTTGCTCATGCAAAACGCCCATCAATTGGGGGTAGACCTTTCGCGTCTCCAGACCGTGGCACTCAGCCACGGCCATTCCGACCACACCGGCGGGCTGCGGGCGGTGTGGGATGCCGCGCCCAACGCCGAGCTTTATGCGCATCCGGCGGCATTCGCGCCGCACTTGGCTCGCGATTCCGATGGCAGCGCACGCAACGTCGGCCTCAGCACGGAGAACATGGAAGCGATTCAAAGACACGCGGGGGTGGTCCATGAGACATTCAGTACTGCCGAGGTGGCTGATGGGATTTTCGTCACGGGAGAGATTCCGCGCCTGACGGAGTTCGAGGATGTTGGCGGTCCATTCGTTCTGGACGGAACCAGTTTGAAACCGGACCCGCTGTTGGATGACCAAGCGCTCTTCTTCGATACGGTGGAGGGCGTGATTGTGCTGTTGGGTTGCGCGCATGCCGGGGCGGTCAATACACTACGACACATCCGACAACTGACCGGGGACCGGCCCTTTCATGCTCTTATAGGCGGGATGCACTTGGTGTCGGCTGGGCCCGAACGCATGGACCGCACCGTGGAGGCTTTGAAGGATACCGGGCTCAGATTGTTTGCCTCGGGACATTGCACTGGGCCGGCAGCGACCGCGCGTTTGTGGCACGAATTGCCGCGGGCGTGCACTGTCTGTTCGGTGGGCAGCCGATTCGTATTTCAGCGATGAAGGACTACCTGTGAATCATCCGCCAACATTGAAAGTGAGGCGTGTCATGCGCCTGGGGCTGGCCTTGGCGCTGGCTTGCTTGTCGGCGCTGGCTCAGGAGACAAACCAAGTCGGCTCCGTTGAGCAGCTTCAGGAGCAACTTCGGCAATTGCGCGACCAGTTCGAAGAGGTCCAGCGACGACAACGCCAACAGATCGAGGCACTGCAAATGCAAATCGAAGCTTTGCGGGCCACACCGCCGGCCCACGCAACCGCGCCCCGGATTTCCACGTCGCCTCCAGTGTCGGCGGAACCAGCGCCCTTGGCATCCACTCGATCGTCCGCTGCCGCCTTGCCCCAGGAATCGTCGGCAGGCGCGTCTCAGTCACCGCCGCTGCCGCGGACATGGAGTCCCGCGCAGTCCATTCCAGTGTTCCGATCAGGACAGTCTTACATGAATCTGAGTTTCAAGATGCTGGCGACAGCGGGGGGGTCCACATCGCCTGACGTCCCCGAGGAGCTTGAGTTAGGACACCACGATCCGGCCGGGCGCGGTTTCACTCTCCAATGCGGGGAAATTTCACTCGATGGCGCAGTGGACCCATATTTTCGCGGCTTTGGTAACATCTGTCTGGGCTTGGAACCGGACGGGCAAACTCACGTGGGGCTTGAGGAAGCGTATCTGTTGACGACGGCGCTGCCGGCGAATCTGCAATTGAAAGCGGGTCAGTTCCTTGCCGAGTTCGGACGCCAAAACCAACAGCATGCATATCAATGGGATTTCGTGGATCAGCCTCTCGTGCTGAATCGGATTCTGGGCCCGCACAGCTTGCGCAATCCGGGCGCGAGACTTTCGTGGCTGGTTCCCACGCCATTTTACACGGAGCTGATGTTTGGCGTGTTCAACGGCCAGGGCAATTCGGCGTTTAGCTACCGCGCTTCCAGCTTGGACGCGACACACGGCCGAACTTCGTTGGAGCGGGATTTAGGTGGGCTCAGTGACCTGCTCTACGTGCCGCGCGTTGCGAGTTCATTCGAGCTGAGCGACTCCCAGACGCTGGTCTTGGGCGCTTCGGCTGCTTTCGGTCCCAATAATTCCGGCAAGGACACCAGCACCGAGATATACGGGCTGGATTTGTACTGGAAGTGGAAACCAACGACTGCCGAGCACGGGTTTCCGTTTCTCGCATTGCAGACTGAAGGGCTTTATCGGCGCTACGAAGCGGGCGCGGATTTGGCCGCGGGCTTGCCTGGCGAGACGCTTGACGACTGGGGTTTGTATTCCCAGGTCCTGTGGGGATTCAAGAGGCGATGGGTGGCCGGACTGCGCGGCGAGTGGGTCGATGGCAACACCGGCGCTTTCGACCCAAGCGACCGCTTCCGCGGCGAACGCCTCAGACTCGCTCCAAACCTCACTTTCTACCCGACTGAGTTCTCGAAACTCCGACTGCAATACAACCTCGACGATGGCCAACGGTTCGGCACTGAACATTCGGTGTGGTTTCAGTTTGAGTTTCTCCTTGGCACTCACGGTGCACACAAATTCTGACTACTGACCGGATATGAATGGAACGGACCAATTGCTCGCAAGCAGGCGCAGCCGACTTCAATTGCTCATTCTGACCGCGTGTGTTCTCATATCTCCGGCGGCCCGCGCCAAGCTCAAGGTCGTTACCACCACTCCCGATCTAGCCGCCGTCGCGATCGAAATAGGCGGCGACCGCGTCGAAGTCACCTCGCTCGGCAAACCGTCGGAGGACCCGCATTTCATAGACGCGAAGCCGAGTTTGATCCTCAAATTGAACCGCGCGGACGTACTCATCGAAGGTGGCGCTGAGCTGGAAATCGGCTGGTTGCCGTCGTTAATGGACAGCGCGCGGAACCCGAAGATTCTCAGAGGCGCCCCCGGCAACGTCTACGCCAGCGAAGGAATCGAAATGTTGGAGGTCCCGCCAGTGCTGGACCGCTCGATGGGGGGCGTTCATCCGGTCGGGAATCCGGCTTTCATGACTGATCCACTCAACGCGCGGATTCTGGCGGAGCGCCTGACTAGCGTGTTCAGCCGGCTGGAGTCGAAATCAAGCGACTACTTCAGCGCAAACCTGCAGCGGTTTTCGGACAACATAACCGCGAAGCTGGCTGAGTGGCAGAAGCTGCTGGCGCCGTACAAGGGGAGCCGAATCGTCGCTTACCACAACTCGTGGCCGTACTTTGCACGCCGGTTCGGATTGCAGATCGATTTGTTCCTGGAACCCAAGCCAGGCCTGCCGCCCACACCCGGGCATCTGGCTGAGGTCATGGCTAAGATGAAGGAAAGCGGCGCACGCGTGATCTTGGTACAGCCTTATCTCAACCGGCGCACGGCGGAAAGTGTCGCGCGTCAAACCGGGGCGGTGGTGTTGGATATGGCTGGGTACCCTGGTGGCGTCAAAGGCACCGAGGGCGACTACTGTAAGTTCATGGACAATATGGTCGTCTCGATAGCCAACGCGCTTGGCGGGAAAACCCAATGAGGCTGGGTATGGACATGTTCATCGTAATGAAGTGGCCATTGATCGCGTGCCTTACTTTGCCGTGGTTGCTGGTTTATCTGGGACTGCACGTGGTGCAGCGGGAGATTGTCTTTGTAGATTTGGCCTTGGCGCAGGTGGCTGCGTTGGGCACGTGCGTATCTCTCCTCGCAGGTTGCCACCTCCATTCCTGGCAAAGCTACGCATGGTCTGCCGCATTCACCGTGGGGGGGGCAATTGTCTTTACGTTGACACGAACGCGGCACCCGCGCGTCCCGCAGGAGGCCCTGATCGGCATTGTGTATGTGGTGGCGGCGGCCGCTGGAATCCTGATTCTCATGCGGAGCACTGGTGGAAAAGAGGAGCTGCAGAGGTCGCTGGTTGGCGAGTTACTGGTGGTGCCGCCGCGCGAAGTGCTCCAGACGATCGGCCTCTACTTTGCCATAGGCGTGGCCCACTACGCCTTCCGCCGGCGGTTCCTGGCCATTTCCGAGAATGCAGATGCAGCCGCCCGCGCTGGCCTACGGGTGCGGTGGTGGGACTTTCTGTTCTATGTGATGTTCGGATTCGTGGTAACGAGTTTCGTCCACATCGGCGGAGTGCTGTTGACGTTTTCGTATCTGATCGTGCCAGCGGTGTGCGGCAACTATCTGGCTCAGACACTGCGAGGGCGGTTGCTGATAGGCTGGGCGGTGGCTACGCTTGCAAGCCTGGTGAGTCTGTACATTACTCCAATCATGGATTTGCCAGTTGGAGCAACCATCGTGTGCGCATTGGGCCTGCTACTCGCTCTAACGGCGGTGGCGGCGCGCTGGCTCCCCATTCGGCCACTCGCTCCCACTGGCCGCCCTGGCGAGGGACTAACCGCTCGCACCCGCAAAGGCCGAACCCGCAAAATGCCATGAACCGTAAAGCTGCGTCCAAACTCGATCTTGCTCTCGCTGGCGTGTGTCGAGCCTGCCCGGTGTGCCGTACCGCGCGTCGATCGCAGTCAGGCGCGGCATACTGGGTGGTGAATCGTGTAGAAAAGAACCTCTGTCCTTTCTGCCGCGCCTACGAACGGGTTTACGGGCGCAAGGCGCGCGAGTCGAAAGCCGAGCCGCCCAATCCATGATCGCTCTCAATCAAACCGAGCCTTGAACTCCAGACTCATTTCCTGATCCACTTGATCTTTTAAACCGATTAGACCATGGCGCGAAAAGAATCATCTCCAAAACCGCCGCCCTCGGTGAGCGAGCAGTCACGAGGGGCAGGACAACAGGCCGAAATGCAGCAACTCCAACAGCGTCTCGGCGCCATCCGATGGAAAATTCTCGTGTTGTCCGGGAAAGGCGGGGTCGGCAAGAGCACTGTTGCCGCCAATTTAGCCATGTGGTTGTCGATGGCTGGCCGCAAGGTTGGGCTTCTTGACATCGATATTCACGGGCCAAGCATTCCGAAATTGATCGGTTTGGAAGGTCAAGCCTGCCAGCCCGCATCGGAGCCAGGCGGAATCCAACCGGTCGCCCTCGGTTCCAACCTCAAGGTCATGTCGATTGGCTTTCTGCTTCAAAGCTCGCGCGACGCGGTGGTCTGGCGCGGCCCGCTTAAGTACAAGGTGATCGAGCAGTTCCTTCGGGACGTGGTCTGGGGCGATCTCGATGTTTTGGTGATTGATTCGCCGCCCGGCACGGGCGATGAACCGTTGTCGGTCGCGCAGTTGGTTGGGCGGCCGGCCAGCGCCATTGTGGTCACCACACCTCAGGACCTTGCCGTGGCCGACGTGCGCCGTTCGATAAGCTTCTGCCAGCAGCTTCACTTGCAGGTCCTCGGTGTCGTGGAGAACATGAGCGGCTTCGTTTGCCCTCACTGCGGCAAGACGACCGAGTTGTTCAAGTCGGGCGGAGGCGCTGCCTTGGCGGATGAAATGGGCGTGCCGTTCTTGGGCCGAATCCCGCTGGACCCGCAAGTGGTGGTGTCGGGAGACGCGGGCACGCCTTTTGTGCAAAGATTTGCTGAGAGTGCCACGGCGCGCGCATTCGATGAAATCGTACGCCCCATTCTGTCGTCACTGAATTCCGCCGAACCTCAACCGCCGCACCCACGAAAAACCGATTCAGCAACCAAACAT
>JAXDCU010000432.1:0-3116 GCA_034677645.1 Verrucomicrobiia bacterium | reverse complement strand
ACTGATCTTGAGTGAAGCGCAGGAAGTACCTGGCGATGTCGACCATGCAAGTCGAGTCATCAAGCACGACAAGCCCCCCCGATCCCATTATCGCGCCGATGCGTTGGAGCGATTCGTAGTCAATGGGCGTGTGCGCCAAACTCGACGGCACACAGCCGCCTGACGGACCGCCTATCTGCACCGCCTTGAATCGTCTCCCCTCAGTCGCGCCTCCCCCTATCTCCTCAACAACCTCGCGGATTGTCGTTCCCATCGGCACCTCGATCAACCCGCCGCGCCGGACTCTGCCCGCCAACGCGAACACCTTTGTGCCTTTGCTCGTCGCCGTGCCAATTGCTGAAAAGGCTTCGGGCCCATGCCGGATTATCCATGGCACCAGAGCGAGCGTTTCGACATTGTTGATGAGCGTGGGCCGACCATGCAAACCAGTGACAGCGGGGAAAGGCGGACGAAGCCGCGGCATCCCACGGCGCCCCTCTATCGAAGCGATCAGGGCGGTCTCCTCGCCGCAGACAAATGCGCCCGCGCCTTCCATGATCGTCAAGTGGAGCGGATAGTCGGTATCGAGCAAACGCTCGCCAAGCCAGCCGCGGCTTTCGAGCTGAGCAAGCGCCGCTCTCACCCGCTTCACGGCCAGGGGATACTCGCGGCGTATGTAGAAGACCGCCTCATGCGCGCCAACCGCGACGGCGGCGATTGCCATGCCCTCTATCACGCGGTACGGAAATGACTCAAGGATCATCCGGTCCATGAACGCGCCTGGATCGCCTTCGTCACCATTGCAGATGACATATTTTGCGTCTCCGGGCTGATCGCGCACAATCCGCCATTTCTGGCCGGTCGGGAAACCCGCGCCACCGCGACCGCGCAGACCGGACTGGGCGATTGCGTCGATGATCTGTTCCGGTGTCAATCCAGCTTCTCGATGGTTCAGCTCGGCTGCCGGGCCGCTGCCCCTCGCTGTGTCAAACGGCTCGGTGGAGTCTGGCAGGCTCTCACTGGCTGCTCTTGCAGGCCGTGCGGGACGGAGCGCGATTGCGCGCCCATTCCGCACGGGCGTTGGTTTGCCCAGACATCGTGCCAGCGCGGCGAAACCGTGGTGGCTCATGTACTCGTCGAGGTCGAGCGGGTCCAGTCTTCCGAAATGCTCCGTGGCAATGTGGACTTGGCGGCCTAGAAACGCGGACACATTCTGGTCAGTTCGATCCACGGTGCAGGCATCGACGTGGCTGCTTCGTTCCTGGTCCGCCAGCAACAAATCCAGAGCGCCCGCGCACGTCCGGGACAGGTTCCGGAGCAGACCGCGTGGCTTGAAATGACGTCGGACTAAATCGGCCGCAAGAGCCGGATTCAATCCGGCATAAAGCGCGACGGGCCGCCCCGCCGACGCTATCTGAACGAGCGGCGTGCGATGACACATTCCTACGCAGCCGACGCGTTTGACAACAACAGGAACCCCCAAATCCCGCGCGCTTTTCCGAAGTTCGTGGAATAGTCGGTCGCTTCCCTTGGCAACGCAGCAGGAGCCAAGACCCACGTGGATTTCCGCAATGCGCGACTGTTGGTCTGGCGGTGCTTCAGTGCTTTGCTCGCTGCCGTCAGATTCAGCCACGTGCGCCAGGAATTGCCGAAGGATGCCCGGCGCTTTCTCGGCGGTGACGTGTCCGAAAGTCGTGTGCTCGATCCTGACCACGGGCGCCAGTGTGCAGCAGCCCAGACATGCCACCTGCTCGATTGTGAACTGCCGCGCTGGGTCAGTATCGTCCCCGTCAGGCACACGCAGTTCCCGGCGTAAAGCGTCCTCAACTCGCTCCGCCCCCGTGACATGGCAAGCCGTGCCGCGACAAACCCGCACGATGTATTTGCCTACCGGGCGATGCCTGAACATGTCGTAGAAACTCGCCACGCCCGACAATGCCGCTGGCGTGATTTCGGTCTGATGGCAGACACGGACAAGCGCCTCTTCGGGCAGATAGCCGTAAAGCTCCTGGAGCGTCTGGAGGATGGGAATAACAGCGTTCGATTTCCTTCCGAACCGCGCGATCGCCTGGTCCACGGCAGCCAGGTCAATCGTTGCGGATTGAGGCGCCGCGGCAGCCGGGGCTATTGAAATCGAGGCTGTGTTCATTTTGGCGACGCGACTTTTGTAGCAGCCGCTCCAAAGCAATAGAGGGCCTTGGTCGTACGCAGCAGCATCTTCCCGCCGCCGAACGCCGGACTGGCCAGAATCTCCTCGCCAATGTCGAACCGGCCCAGTTCCTTGAATGTCGGCCCAGCCTCTACGATTACCACAAGCCCTTTCTTGCCAGCCAGACAAAGACGATCCCCGCCAATGGCGGGAGTGGCGTTGACCTCGAATTCGAAGTCGTGCTCCCAGTGTTTGGTTCCATCTTTCACTTCGAGGCAGGTCAGCACTCCTGGACTGCTTGCGGCAAAGACAAGGGCGCCGTTGCTGACCGGGCTCGATATGTCGGGCATGTTTTCCTCGTAGGCCCACGCGATGTGGGTCTTGGTGACGTCGCCCTTCCCGTCTGGCCGGATTGCGACCATTTTCTCGTATGGACTGACTGCCAGCACGAAACCGCCCGCGAATATTGGGGAAGGAGTAATCTCGCCACTGAGGCATTCGGCTCGCCAAACCTCCGTTCCCCGACTTGCGTCGTATGCAATCACCCACGATCCGCCTAGTGTGATGATCTGCGTGCCGCCCGCCACGTCGATGGTGATTGGCGTGGCCCACGAGCTTGGCACGGACCGGACGGTTTCCCAGAGCGACTTGCCGGTTGCGCCATCGATCATGAACAGCCGCGACCGGTTCTTCTCCTCTTCGCTCTGGTCCAGCGGCACTATCAGGCGACCTTGCCAGGTCAGCAGCGATTGCGCGTGACCATAAGGGTTGTCGGGCACGCCCACATTGCGAGACCATGCGGCGGTCCCGTCCAGCTTGAATGCAGCAAGGTCGCCGTTGCCGAAGATGACATAGACGCGCGCGCCGTCTGTGGCCATCGTGGACGCGGCGAAGCCTGTTCCTTCCGCTATCTCGGGTTGCTTGGCCGGACTGCCGGGCACGTTCTGGACTGGTCTTTGCCAAAGGAGCGCACCTGTGGTCGTGTTGT
>JAXDCU010000431.1:0-3525 GCA_034677645.1 Verrucomicrobiia bacterium | reverse complement strand
GCTGGAACTTCGAGGTCGTTGGTCTCGCATTTGACCAGTTTGACCGACCGTTTGCGGAGGTATCCAGCCAGCACGTATTCGTCCAATCCATCAGGCAGCGGCGCTGTCGCGGCGAACGTCAACACGGGGTCGCCGCCGAGAAAGATGGCGACGGGCATTCGTTCGCCCTTTTCGTAGTAACGCCGGCTATGGCGAGCGCCGACTTTCTGCAACTGCCAGTGCATCCCCGTCGTGCGCTCGTCATAGACTTGGACGCGGTACATTCCGACGTTGCGTTCGCCACTGTCAGGATCGCGCGTCACGACACAAGGGAGAGTGATGAAACGCCCGGCATCGAGCGGCCAGCACTTCAGGACGGGCAAATCGAGCAACGTAGGCGGACGAAGACCGTCAGACCATTGACTGAATGTATTGGAGCTTGTGACTGGGGCGCTCGTGAGCTTGGATTCCCACTGGCCAGGCGGCGGCAGCTCAATCCGCGGCGCTGGCGGCCATGGCTCGGAGCGCGAGGGCTGGAGATCGAAAATGCGGACGACCTCTTTGCACGGGCCATTCTTGACCAAGTCAGGTTTTGCGTGGCGAAGTCCGAGTGCCGTGGTTAGAAGTCGCATGGCGTCACGCAGTGACACTGGCGGCTTGGCGCCCACAAGCGAACCCAGTTCGGCGGCGACGCCGTCGACGGAGTCTGCGCCGAGTGCAATGGCCATGCGTTTCCAGGAACCCATGGTGTTGATCGCGGCAGGGAATGGAGACGGGCGACCGTTCACGGTAGGTTTCTCGATGAGCAGAGCCTTGCCGCCGCCGGGCGATTTCATCTGTCGGTCGGCCAGTTCAGTGATTTCCAGTTCCGTCGCTACAGGCTGGGTGCAACGTATCAGCTCGCCGGCTTTTTCGAGAGCGTCGAGGAAATCGGAGAAGGAGTCGTAAGCCATTGGAGTCGATTGTTCGCGGGCACCGTTAGTCGGCACACGCCGTGGACCGTCTATCCGAGTCGCTCCGATGCGACAAGCAGAATGTCGAACTACTTTCCGCGGAACGCGCGGCCAGCCCAAATCCCACGGCTACGGCATCACTTCGCCGTCAACACCTTGATCTACTCCCCGCCAATACTTCCCTCACCCCAGCCGAGCCAGTCGCCATCCACGGCGTGGCGCGGTGGAGCTGTGTCTATGCAACCCCAGCGATCCTCTCGACGGGATCGTTTCATTACGCTACGCCGCCACGCCGCTCCTAATCATCGCGTAAGGTGTCAGCAGATGGCTAATCTATCTACCAAGAACACGAACACGAAAGAACGGGGACGCGCGGACCCGATTCTGTTCCATAGGCAATAGCCGAAACGCGCATACTGATCTCGGGGCTCTGCTTCGTGGTGAGCTCAGACGAGGACTTGGGCACGCCTAAAGGCTGGACCGCACGTGATTCATCGTCACAATGACATGAGTTCTGACATGAACGCTGCCTATGAACAATTCAACCTTGTCGCTCCTTTTGGCGGTAGCACTCCATGCAGCCACGGCCAGCTCCGCCGTGGTCACGTTGCAGCACGGCTCTGGCGCGTACGCTGGTACCAGTGACGCCTGGGTCGATGAGACCTCAAGCAACCAGGACACTAACTACGGAGCCAGTCCGGAGTTGCAACTTCGGTATGACGCAAATGATGCCGGCTACAACGAAGACCACATCTTAATCAGGTTCGCATTGCCGTCTTTGAGCTACAGCTCGATTTCATCGGCAACACTCGAACTGTACTATTACGAGGCTCACAACTTCGTTAACAACAATGCCCTCGGCATTAAACCCTACCGGGTGAACCCCGCCAAGTCCTGGTACGAGAACAACGGCGGCGAAAGCGGAAAGTCAGGCCAGGGCGTGAACTATCTGTACGCCGACCAATATCAGACGGTGCCGTGGACTAGCGTCGGCGGCTGGGATGATCGCATCGACGACGGCAACGAATCTAACAAGATCAAGAAGACCGGTGGTGACCCCGTCGACGCGATTGCGCCGGGCAACTGGGTGGGATTCAATGTTCTTCCAAGCGTTTTGCGCTGGTACGGCGGCGCAGCGAACAACGGCCTGTTTCTGTTCTCGAGCAGTTTTCAGGGTAGCGGTAATGTGGCTTGGGGCGTCTTCTACTCCCGTGATTACTACAGCAACCCCAGTCAGCGACCACGACTCACGCTTTCTTTCCAAAGCGCTGGGGTTGTCTGGAACGGCGCCGCCAGTGGGGCATGGGACACAAGTGCGAAGAACTGGTCTGTCGGAGGATATCCAGGGACCTATGGGAATAACGACCATGTTACGTTCCCAAACGGCGCCTCCAATCCTACCATCACCATCGCCGGTGGCGGGGTATCGCCTGGCTCCATTGCCATCGATAATTCGACAACGGCATACACATTCCAAGGCGGTCCAATTGGCGGATCAACTGGGGTGATAAAACAGGGTGTTGGCACGGCCGCTTTCAAGACGGCGAACACCTACATTGGCGCCACAGTTGTCAACGCAGGCACGCTGGAATTGACTGGCGCGGGTGACATAAGCTGCAGCCCGCTCATCACCGTTGTCGGCGGCGGGAAGATCGACGCAACGGCCCGAACTGACGGCACGCTGACCGTGAGTGCCGCACAGAAACTCAACGGGTCGGGAACTGTGATAGGACGCACGGTGGTCCGGGGTGTATTGTCACCCGGAGACAGCGTGGGCGCGATTCATACTGGCAGTCAGGTCTGGGATGCCAACGGGAGGTACGACTGGGAAATCTCTAATGCCGCTGCCTCCCCCGGTGACGGCTGCGATCAGGTGATGGTCAGTGGGGATTTGGCCGTTCAAGCTAGCGCGGGTGGCCCATTCACAATCCGACTCATCACGCTCAACGGTGCCTCGCCGGGACCGGCTGCCAACTTCTCCAACAAACAAAGCTACGCATGGCCGTTGGCGGTGGTGACTGGCGTTGTGACGGGATATGATCCTTTGAAGTTCAGGGTCGACGACACGATGTTTGTCAACGACCTTGCTGGCGGTCGATTTGGACTTGATACGGCGCCGCTGAGGCTCTCTTTCTTCCCGAATCACGGCCCTGTGGCGCGACCGGCCACGTATATTCGGACTCCGGGCCAGCCTCTCCAGATAAGCATCGGACAGCTACTCCGCTACTTTGTCTTCGACGAGGACGGTGACTCGTGTGAGCTACAGAGTGTGAGCCCGTTCACCCGAAACGGTGTTCCGCTGCATGTATCTCACGACTTCATCGAATACCCGGTCGCGCCAGACATGGACGATTCATTCGATTATGTTGTGCGCGACGTGCGAGTTTATCGGCCAGGCGATGCCGTGCGGACCGCCACGGCCTCAGTGGACATTCGAGTCTTACGCGAGCCTGAAACTCCTGCTCCGAGAATCCATGACGTCAGGATCGAAGCCGGACTCGTGAAGGTGACGGTTGCATGCATTCCGAGAGTTTTGTGTGAAGTCCAGCGCGTGATTGATCTAGGTCCGGGACACGCGTGGGTCGCTATGGAG
>JAXDCU010000430.1:0-2988 GCA_034677645.1 Verrucomicrobiia bacterium | reverse complement strand
CGAAGCTCGGAGAGCGGCTTACATTCCCGGTTTCTTCGACAAGTTGTTCGGCAAGGCGAAGAAGCAGGAGGCGGCGTTTGAAGTCGAGTTGCACATAGCGAGGGATCGCGACGAACGGGAATTTCAGGCTGCCTGGACGCAATACCAACGCGACCATGCCGAGTGGGAAAATGAGAAAGCGCTTGCTGCTTCCGTTCTCGCGGGCGACCACGACGCCTACGTACGGGTTCTCCGCGAATTGTCGCCCTTCGCCGAACTTTCGGAACTTGGCTCATCGCTCAACTTTCGCATCCACACAGCGCAATTGATGGAGGCGCTTGTAAAAGTCAGCGGCGAGCAGGCCATCCCATCCGAAATCAAATCGCTCACCAGTTCAGCCAAGGTGTCCACGAAAGGGATGCCCAAGGGACGTTTCCACGAGATTTATCAGGATTACGTTTGCGGCTGCGTGCTGCGCGTCGGTCGCGAGCTTTTCGCGTTGCTCCCCATCGAAACCGTGATCGTGACCGCGCTGGCCGATTTGTTTGATTCGCGCACCGGTCGCACCGCCGAGCAGCCCATCCTTTCGGTCGCAATGCCGCGCGGCGTGATGAAGAGGCTCAACTTCAATTTGCTCGATCCATCCGATGCGATGGAGAACTTTCTCCATCGCGGCGACTTCAAAGCGTCGCGCAAATCTGGGGCGTTTGTGCCAATCACTCCACTCGCTCCAGCCGACTTGGAGACGCCATCAGTTTCGAGCGCCCCGGCGACAGCCGCCCCTTCGGTTATGGCGCAGTCGGTCGCGCCTTCGGTGAATCCGTTTCCAGCAAAATGGGCGGAGGCTTTGCGGCGAAACGAAATCCAGTTCGGTTTCCTCCGGCTGACCGCGAATGAACTCGCCGAACTGCTCGGCAAAGCAGCGCAGGACAATTTCACTCTCCCCGAGAGCAAAGCAATGGCAAGGATGGTCGAGAACTTCGGATACTGCCTTGAACCCGATCCACGTCACGGCGCAGGCAACTTTTGGGGCAATCGCGAGGTTGGAATCTTCCAACCGCCAAGCGGCACAATCCAAGAGCCGTCCGCAAACTTTCTTGGCGCGTCCGCTCTGCTTCAACTCTGCCTGCTCGTCGCGGCAGCGGACGGAACGGTGGACCGCGATGAACTTGACCAGTTTCGGAAATTCATCGAAAGCCACTTTCGCTTCACGCCGGACGAACACCAGCGGATGGTTGTGCTGGAAACGCTCCTCGCGCGAAACGCCACTTCCGCGAAGGTCACGCTTGGCCGGACGGCGAAGCGCGTGCCGCAGGAGAAACACATTCTTATCGCGCAATTCCTTGTGGACGTGGCTGCGGCGGATGGCGTCATTTCGCCGAAAGAGCACAAGGCGCTCACGCGAGTCTTTGAAGCACTCGGCCTGAGCACCGACACACTGGATACGCTCATCCGAAATCTCGCCGCGACAGGAGGCGAGGTCGTCATCCAGACGGCTGAGGCGGCCAGGCCAGGTGAAGCGATTCTCCCACCCACATCGGCTACGCAGCCGGGCGCGCTCAAGCTCGACATGGCTCGCG
This sequence comes from Verrucomicrobiia bacterium, assembly GCA_034677645.1. Classification (GTDB taxonomy): domain Bacteria; phylum Verrucomicrobiota; class Verrucomicrobiia; order Limisphaerales; family J093; genus JAAYVR01. The sequence continues at coordinate 1,429 of JAXDCU010000430.1, read as the reverse complement.
TTGCGGCGATTTCCGCCGAGACACACGAAGTCATTGGCCTGCTCGCAAAGGCAATGGCTGAGGAAAATGGCGATGACGAACCGCCCGCACCGGCGCGAGGAGAAGGGCTGGTGAAACCGGTTGTCGCGGAGATCGCAACCACCGCAGCCAGCACAGCAAATGGAGTAATTCCGGCAGCCACACTCCAATCTCTCGACGCGCAGTTCCACGCCATCGCCCAACGTCTCGCGTCACGAGATACATGGCCTCGAAACGAGTTCGACGCGCTTGCGCGCGAGCACCAACTTATGCCGTTAAGCGTTTTTGACAGAATCAATGAATGGGCCGACCAGCAACTCGGCGACTTTCTTCTCGAGGGCGAGGATTCCATCACTGTCCACCGCTCGTTACTAAACTCCTGAAAAACCATGAGCGAACCCATCAAGCGCCGCGAACGTGATGCCGTTCTGCAATCACTCCAGGCCGGCCTCGTGCCCAAGCTGGGCCTGCATCTCATCCAGGTTGGCCGCAAGCAGGAAGTCGCCGCGCTTCTTTCCGACTTGGAACGGATCGAGCACGGCGGGGCAGCCTTCCGAATCGTCGTCGGGCGTTTCGGCAGTGGAAAGAGCTTCTTCGTCAATCTCGTTCGCACACTCGCACTGCAACGGCGGCTCGTGGTTGCCCAAGCGGACTTCACAATGGAACGGCGCATTCAGGCGACGCAAGGACAAGCTCGCGCGCTGTGGTCGGAACTCATGCGCAATCTCGCGACGAAGGGCAAACCTGACGGCGGTGCGTTGCGGAATCTCTGCGAAGGCTGGATTTCACAAATCCACCATGAAGTCACGCAAGCGGGCGGCTCTCCCGACGATGTGAAGAAGCGCATCTTCGCTGACCTTCGCAGCCTGCAAGACCATGTCGGCGGTTTCGAGTTTGCCGAAGTCTTGTCGCGCTATTACGAAGGCCACGTCGCGCACAACGATGAATTGCAGAGTGCGGCGCTTCGGTGGCTGCGAGGCGAATTCAGCACCAAAACCGAAGCACGCGAAGCGCTCGGTGTTCGCCGCATCATTGATGACGAGAAGTTTTACGACGGCCTGAAACTCATGTCCGCCTTTTGCCGATTGGCTGGCCACGCGGGATTGCTCGTCGGTCTCGACGAAATGGTCGTGCTCTCCCATCGGCTACCGAATTCACGTGCGCGGCAGTCGAATTACGAAGCCATTCTTACCATCCTTAACGATTGCCTCCAAGGAAGCGTCAGCGGAATTGGCTTTCTCCTAGCCGGCACAGACGAGTGTCTCGAAGACAAGCGGCGCGGGCTTTTCAGTTATGAAGCGTTGCGCACGCGGCTTTCGGAGAATCGTTTCGCCGATCAAAACGTGGTGGACTTCTCCGGCCCAGTCGTGCGCCTCGCGAATCTCACGCCCGAAGACCTATTCGTTTTACT
>JAXDCU010000429.1:0-11727 GCA_034677645.1 Verrucomicrobiia bacterium | reverse complement strand
GTGTTTTCTTGTTGGTTTGGGGCTTGCCCGCGTCCGGGGCGCCGGGGCGCCACCACTGTGGTGAGGTTCTTCTCGCTGAAAAAGTAAATCCGACCGGAGGCGTAGATTGGCGATGCTGAGTGTTTGCCGTTGAGGCGTTCACGCCAGATTACGTTGCCGGTCGTCGCCTCGATGCAGAGCGCATATCCCTGGTCGTTCACCATGTAAAGCAAGTCATCGAGGAGCAGAGAAGCGCCCGGACCTTCGTGGTGGTAGCAATTCAGGTCCCGACGGCTCCACAGGACCTTGCCATTGCGCGTGTCAACGCAAGCCGTGCCGTAGGTGCCGTAGTGTACATAGACGCGACCGACCTCGATCGCTGATGTGGGAGATGCATAACTGTTCACGCTGGCCACATGTTGCGGATCAGGTGTGTCAAAGACCTTGATATCGTGGATGACTTTGCCGGACTCGATATCCACGCAAACAGCACACATCTCGCGCCCGTTCTTCGTTGCTGTTGTGATCCATGCTTGTTTGCCATTCACAACCGGCGAAGACCAACCCAGATCGTGAATAGCGGTCTTCCACGCGATGTTGTTTGTTTCATTCCACGAAATGGGAAGCCGGGTCGACGCAGCGTGTCCGTTTCGTTCAGGGCCGCGGAACTCCGGCCAATCGCCCGCTGCAGAGCAAGTGAGAAGTAAGCCAGTCGCATGCAAAATGAGGCCGAATTGCACGCCTACCGCTTCACACAACCGGGCCGCGGAAGACCAGCAGCGCCAACCATGACTTGGGTCTTCACTGCTTTTCATGTGGCAACAGCGCGAAAATACCCTCCCCAGCAAGCGATGTCGAGTCAGGCTGCCATCCAAATCAATAGCGAGCACCGTATATGACCGTGAGCCGGCTCAAAGCGGGTCACCGATGCAAGTCGACGAATGAGCTTGTCCGCCAGGAACTCTGGAACAGAATCAATCCGCCAGTGAAAGACTGCATATGCTCAAACGGCCGCGCGTCAAGAACCACGATTGCCGGCCTGTGGCTCGTTGTGATTCTGCTGGACTGCGTCGGCGCCGAGGTCGAGACGATCCGAGCTGCCCAAGACGCGAGCGGCGACCCACTGCCGCGGATACAGGTGACGGCTGTCCGGCGCGCATTCCACAATGGCGAGCACAACGCGTTCACTGACATGGTTCGGTTCCGCGGTCGACTGTATCTGGCATTTCGCAGTTGCCCCGATGGCCACTCCGTCCATCCGACGGCATCGATCGTAATTCTAGCCAGCGACGAGGGGCAGGAGTGGAGTTCAGTCCACCAGTTCAGGGTCGAAAACCGCGACACGCGTGATCCTCATTTCCTGGTATTTCAGAACAGGCTCTTCCTTTACACGGGAACCTGGCACGCGGGTTCGCCCACTGTGCCACGCGATGATCGCGATTTGAACCAACACCTCGGCTACGCGGCATGGTCCGAGGACGGCGTGAATTGGCGCAGTCCGGTTATGCTGGAAGGAACATTTGGTCATTACGTGTGGAGGGCGAGCGCGTTTGGTGGGAAGGCATTTCTGTGCGGTCGCCGCAAGATTGAATTCGCCGTCGGTCCAAGAGGTGAAGGCCAGCAGGTCGAATCGTTGATGCTGGAGAGTGACGACGGACTCATCTGGCGCAAGAAGGCAGTTTTTCAGGAGGTCGATGGCGACGAAACGGCCTTCGCCTTCGAATCCAATGGCAGCGTGATCGGCGTGGGTCGGCGCAAAACCACCGCGCAGCTTCTGCGGTCCAGCCCGCCCTACACAAAATGGGCACGATCGGACCTTGGTTGTTCTATTGGCGGCCCGTTATTGATCAAGTGGGGCGAGCGATACCTGGTTGGCGGGCGCGATTCCACCGCGAATCGCGGACCGAAGACGGTCTTGTGGTGGTTGGTCGGTGACCATCTGCACCAGGGGGCTGAACTCTCCAGCGGCGGCGACAATTCCTATCCCGGGTTTGTCGAGTGCGGGCCGGACCGAGCTTTGCTTTCCTACTACTCGAGTCACGAACAAGACGCATCTGGAAAGCCTATCACGGCCATATACGTTGCTGAACTAGTACTCCCCAAATAGAAGCGTGCTGGGCCGAGAACTGATCGAGTTCCTCGGTGGAATCCGCGAGACGCCCGTTGGTTCCCATGGGCACTGCTTTTGCCCTTGAACGCTAATTGCCCTTTGCGCATGCTCCCGTTCCGCGGACATGTGAAAGACCGCCGTCTGGAACAACAAACGAATTCTTGCGCTTAGGAAATCCGATAATGAATACGATTGAAAAAGCACTGATGCATGCTCTTTTTGTCCACTTGCATCACAACATCGACAAGGCCATCAACTTCAAGGCGATTGACGCGCTGAACAAGAAAGTCAGCAAGCTCTTCCCAAGTGCGCTGACGGTCGGCCCCGGCGACGATGCCGCCGCCTTCAAGTTCCCCGGCATCGCCGGCATATTCGTCGGCAAAATGGAGAGCCACTGTTCGCCATGTGTGCCCCGGCCTTATGACGCTGCCGCAACCGGCGCGGGAGGCGCCATGCGGGATGTTGTGGCGATGGGTGCGAGACCTCTCTTCCTCATGAATTTCATCGGCACCCGGTCGCTCAACGAGAAGGTGATCGTGGGCCCCTGCGGATTCTCGGGCAAATGCACTTGTGGCAAGTGCACGGAAATGACCAGTCAGGAAAGAGTCAATCTGATGGTCAGAGGTTTGCGAGACATGTGCACCGCGATGGACGTTTTCATCGTCGGCGGGGGGTTCTCGACGTCGTTTACGGACATTGTTCCCGCGGTTGTTGTGTCGGTGATTGGCAGGCTGGTTACAGCGAAGCCGCTGACCAAGCCAGCGAAATCGGCGGGCGACCAGATCGTTCTGATTGGCCGGACAGGAAGTGACGGCAACGACACTCTGTACAGGGCGGGCCTGGTCGACGAAATGCGGCCGGCTGTTGCCTTGTTCAAAGAAGAACGAGCGATCATGGAGGCTTCACTAGCCGCGTTTCGCACAGGCAAAATCAAGGCATGCTCTGACCTCGGAGCGGCCGGCATCGGCGCCGCTGTTTGCGAGTCAGCCAGATACGGCGGGTTCGGCGCACACGTCGACTTGTCCAAGGTGCCTGTTAGGGACAAGAACCTCACGCCTGAAGAGATTCTGATCTGTGAATCACAGGGCCGAATGGCTGTGCAGGTCGCAAAGAAAGACGTGGAACTCCTGTTGAAGACGATCCGGGCAAAGAAAGTCCGTGCTGAGGTCATCGGAGAGATTAACAACAACAACAAGGAAGTGTTCGAATACAATGGGCAGACCGTGGCGGTGATTCCAAACAGACCTTCCCAAGCCGATCTGAACGAGCTTCAGAAGGGATAGCCAGATGCCGAGAACCAAGGCCAAGAGCGAGTACGCCAAAGCGGGGGTCGATTACGCCAAAATCGAGCCGTTCAAAATGGCAATGGTGAGCGCCGGCCGCAGGACGCTCGCGTTTCCCAACAAGCGGGGAGTGTACATCGAACCGGGTAGCCTGGGTGCCCATGGCGTTGTCTATCGCTATACACGTGCCACGCACCATTTCTGGTGTACGACCCAGGAAGGCCTCGGCAACAAGAACTGGATCGCGGAGTGGATGTACCAACACGCTGGAACCGGCAGAACTTACTACGAAGGCATTGGCATCGACACCGCCCTGATGGCCGCGAACGACGTGATCTGCCAGGGAGCGCTCCCTGTGATTTATACGGATGAAGTCGCCGCGGGCGACAGCGAGTGGTTCATGGACCAGAAACGCAGCCGCGATCTGGCCGAGAGTTTCTATCAAGCCTGCAAGATGTGCGGAATGGCGCTTCCCGCCGGCGAATCCCCTGCCCTGCGCTACCTTGTCAGGGCGGAACCGCCGGTCCGCAGTGCTCCGTCCCTGTCCGGTTGCGTGACTGGAATAATTGCTCCTCAACGCAGGGTGGTGACCGGTGAGAAACTCGCGGTTGGCGACCGCATCCTGGGAGCGACTTCGTCTGGGCTACACGCCAATGGTATTTCGCTGGTGATCAAACGTGCCTTGACGCTCAAGGACAAGTTTCTCCACCAGTTGCCGAACGGAAAGACACTCGGCGAAGAGGCGCTCATTCCCACTCGCTCCTATGTGGGGCTGGTCGAGGCTCTGCAGGAAGCCAACATCGAAATCCACTCTCTGCTTGGCGGGACAGGCGGCGGTATTTCCAAGATCGCTTACGCCAAGAGAGCTTTCACTTACCGGGTGAAGAAATGGGTGAACGAAACACCTCCGATTTTCCAGTTCATGCGTCAGGCGGGCGTCAGCCTGAAGGACTGCCTGACGACCTTCAACTGGGGAGTTGGGTTCTACGTGTTTGTCCCGGAAACGGAAGCCGACCGAGCCATCAAAGTCGCGCGAAAAGCCGGGTACGATCTCCTTGACCTGGGCCAAGTCGAGAAAGGCAATCGCTGCGTGGTTTTCGAGCCGGAGAAGATTACATTGTCCGCTATCGAATGATTCCGGAGCCTTGTGTGATAGCCTTGGTTGCGATCGGCGATCCGCTAGTCGTCGGTGTTCGTGGCCATCGGGCGTGATCAGTGGAGATGGCTGTTTGATTTGACCCGGCGTCGTCGGTGCCGCCGGGTTTTCTGTTGGTTCACTTGTATTCTAATCCGAGTCATTCTGTGACCATGTTCCGTCGTTTTCTGGTGCTTGTGGCGTTTTGCGGTGCCGCGGTTGTTGAAGCCGTAGCCGCTGAGAGACCGAACATTCTATTCATCCTCACCGACGACCTTGGGTATGGTGACATTGGTGTATTTTACCAGAACAGCCGCGACTTCTCAACCAATCGAGACAAACCCGCGTTTGCTACGCCGAAGCTTGACACCATGGCTGCCGAGGGGCTGCAGCTCCGGCGCCACTATTGCTCTGCGCCGGTATGCGCTCCGTCGCGTGCCTCGCTGCTGCTGGGAGTGCACCAGGGCCACGCGAACGTGCGGGACAACCATTTCGACAAGGCTCTCGAGAACAATCACACCCTGGCATCGGTCCTGCGCCAAGCGGGGTACACCACGGTCTTGATCGGCAAGTACGGACTGCAAGGGTCTGGCACCGCGGTGAACCAACCAGGCCATCCTTTGCGGCGGGGCTTCGATTATTTCTACGGGATGTTGGCGCACCTTTCCGGTCACTACCATTATCCCAAGGAGTGCGGTGGCACGGATGACCAGGGACAACCGACTGGCGTTCACGAGAACTACACGAACGTTACGTCTGGGCTTGCCAAGTGCTACAGTACTGACCTGTTCACTGCCCGCGCCAAACGCTGGCTTATTGACGACCGCGCCACCAACGCGCAACCGTTTTTTATGTATCTCGGACTCACCGCCCCGCACGCCCGGCTCGATGTGCCCACCCAGGCTTACCCCGCCGGCGGCGGCACTAACGGCGGTCTCCATTGGCTCGGCACTCCAGGCACAATGATCAACACAGCCAGCGGCACGGTCAATTCCTGGATTCACCCCGACTACGCCTCCGCCACGTACGACCACGACCACAATCCCGCCACGACTGAAATCGCCTGGCCGACTTATGCAAAACGCCACGCCACAATGATGCGTCGAATTGACGACGCCGTTTCAGATATACTGCAGACGCTCAAGGACCTCAATTTGGATGCCAACACGCTCGTCGTGTTCACCTCCGACAACGGACCGCATAACGAGTCGGGCACGGGTGGCAGTTACACTCAGGACCCTCGGTTCTTTGGTTCATTCGGTTCCATTGACGGTATCAAGCGCGACACGTGGGAGGCCGGCCTGCGCGTGCCGACTTTGGTGCGCTGGCCTGGACACGTCCCGACTGGTGCCATCAGCATGAGCGCCTCCCAGTTCCACGACTGGCTTCCAACGTTCGCCGAGTTGGCGGGATTACCCGCCCCTGCCCGCTCGGACGGTGTCTCGCTCGTGCCAACTCTGATTGGCAACGGCACGCAGCGGACCAGCACAATCTATGCTGAATACTATGTCTCAGGCAGCACACCGACCTACACTGAATTCGAGTCGGCGCATCGCGGCGCGACCCGCAACCAGGAGCAAGTCATCCACTTGGACGGTTACAAGGGCATTCGGTATAGCGTCGCGAATGCAACCAATGATTTCAGAATCTACGACACCCTTAACGACCCTAAGGAGACAACGAATCTGGCCGGGACGAGCGATTTCTTCGTCAACCTCCAGCAGCGAATGAAAGACCGAGTCCTGCAGGTGCGCCGCCCGCTTTCTGGCGTCGCGCGACCTTACGACTCCACGCTGATTCCGCCGGATGTAGAGGCTCACCTCGTCGCTGGCCTCGACTACAAAGCCTACGAAGGAACGTTCTCGTGGGCGCCGGACTTTGCTACGATTGTCCCCGTCACCTCAGGGACCTGCGCGGGACTTGACCCGTCGGTCCGGACACGCGAAGACAACATTGGTCTGCTTTATACGGGTTACCTTAGCGTGCCAGCCGACGGCACTTACACGATCTACCTCACCGCCGATAGCCGGGCCTTTTTGCGCATTCACGACGCAAGCGTGATCGACGCGGATTTTGGGTACGCAGGCGGGACTGAGATTTCAGCCACCATTAACCTCAAGGCCGGACGGCATGCTATACGCCTCGCTTACGTTCATGGAACTAGTGGTACACCAGCAGTCTCGCTGCTATGGAGCGGGCCAGGATTCGCAAAACAGGCTGTGCCCGCGGAGAATCTGCTGCGATATGATCCGAACGCCACAGTGACACCCAAAGCATTTGACGACTCGGCTTCGACTCCCCGCGATACCTCTGCCGTCATCGACGTGTTGGCGAATGATACACCCCGCGAGTGTCCCGCGATCTAGCGTATTGGGACCTCCTTAGTGCTTCAGAGACCAGTTCAGAACCGATCGCTGGCAAGCCGGGTTTTGAGTTGGCCCGCTTCCAGACCGATGCAACCGTTGAGCTGGAGTCCGCCCAGTTCCTCCGCCTACACATCAGATTGCCTTGATACGAAATCGCCTACGACGACCGCATAGTGGCCGTCGCCAAGTGATTGTCCGAGAATCGGGGACGCTAGGGTCAGGACACGAAAGTCAGCTTGCAGTGGACCGCAAATAAGTTAGTCTCTCATCTGTACTGGCACCGGTACACTCGCATGAAACGCGCGGTTGCACGAAGCATGGCAGTCCCTCGACCTACTGGTTGGCGGTTAATGGGAGGTTTCACCCTGATCGAGCTGTTGGTGGTTATCGCCATCATCGCCATTCTCGCCGCGCTGCTGTTGCCCGCTTTGTCGCACGCTAAAGAACGCGCAAAACGCATACAGTGTGTCAGCAACCTCAAGCAGATCGGCGTTGCCCTGCACATCTACGCGCTCGACAACCGTGACTACTTGCCGCGCCACGCTGTAGCAGCCGGTTCCGCTCTCTGGGACATCCCGATCCAAACCGCGGATTCTTTCACTGACGCTGGAGCAATCCGGAAAATCCTCTACTGTCCTGGCTACGCCACAGCGGTGCGGGACATCGATGTGTGGTGGAATTTCAACGATCGATACCGGGTTGCAAGTTACCAGTTGCTAATCAAACGCAACGATCCCTCGGACCCGTCCAGGCCAGTGCCGCTCATTCCCCCGAAGGAGTACTTAACCAAGCTGACCGACTCGGGCACGTACACAAACACCGGACCGTCAATGACGGAGCTGGTGACCGACGTTGTCGTATCCGAAGGTCCAGGAGGACCTACCGACAAGTTCACGGGAGTGTTCACATCTAATCCGGACAAGATTCCAAAGGGCTTCAACAGCAGCCATATGGGAGGCAAAACACCGTCTGGGGGTAATATCCTGTTCCTGGACGGCCACGTGGAATGGCGCAGGTTCAAAGCCATGGACATTTGGGCGGACTGGACCAACAACCGTCATTTCTGGTTCTGAACGTTGCGCCATGGTTCCAGCACCTCGCTTAGCCCACCATGCTTTGCGGTCATTTCTGCCGGCGTTCCTTCTTCTGTCGAACGTCTCCTCGGGCAGGGCTAGCTCGCCCGACTTCAGCTTGACGGGGTTTGCCTCGCTAGATGGATTCGCTAGTAACTCCACTCTGCAAGCGGGCGGAACCACGGGCGGAGCCGCGGGCACGCGAGTGCAAGTCTCCACCCTGATCGACCTTGTTCATTACCTCGAGACCAACGGACCGGTGGTGATTGAAGTGATGCAAGACATCGACTTGGCGCCGCTTGCAAATCACCAGGGCGGATTCCCAGCGGACTATTCAGTTGGCGAAATCCGGTTGAACTCGCACAAGACACTATACTCAAAATGCGGCGCCACCATCAGCCGCGGCACGTTGCGCATAGGCAAGGGCCCCACCGGAAGGCAGAACATCATCATCCGAAACCTCCGATTCCGCGATCTGTGGGTTTTGGACCCGACGGGGAAGTACGACAAGTACGGCTGGGATTACATCGGCCTGGAGGCAGGAAGCCACCACGTCTGGATCGATCACTGCGATTTCGAGCGAGTTTATGATGGGATGATCGATGTTAAGGGCGGTTCGGATTACGTCACGGTGTCTTGGTGCGTCTTCCGCACCCAGAAGAAGTGCAATCTGGTCGGAGCAAGCGACAACAGCGGAGACATAGACCGCGGCCATCTGAACATAACCCTCCACCATAACTGGTATCAAGACGTGGAGGAACGGATGCCCAGGATGCGCTTCGGCAACGCGCACGTCTTCAATTGCTATTCCGTGAACCTGGGCGGCAAAGGCATCCAGTCCACTACCGAGGCAGCCACGTTGGTCGAGAACGTGTTTTTCCTGTGGCCGAAGACTGGATCGTATCCGACGATCGAGTCCAACAACGGCCCGGCTGGGATCGTGAAAGTTGTCGACAGCCGAATCGTCAACCCACCCGGCGTAAACGTGAAGTTTCGCGAGTACGGCGCCGAGGGTTTCCAATTCAACGCTCCGTTTGAGACGAATCGGCCGCCCTACGCCTATTTCGCCGAACCCGCGGACGACGTTCCAGGCGTGGTGACCAACTGGGCCGGAGTGGGCAAGATTGGCTTCGAGTTGTGGAGAATGGAAGAATTCACCACTCCGCAACAGATTGACCCTCGGATCAGCGGGCCCGATGCGTGTCCAGCCGGCGACGGCGTGCCTAATCTGGTCAAGTACGCCTTTGGGCTGGGACCGTTCGATCCAGTTATAGCACCTCTGGCCACCATAGGCTTCGTGGATAATCAATGGACCCTGACGTACCATCGCCCCGCAACAGCGACTGATGTGCTGTATCGAGTCGATGTTTCCGCCGACCTCAAAGTCTGGAGTGAATCAGGCGTCAACCAACAGGCCGTCCACGTCGAGCCGAGCGGCCTAGAGGCGTGGGAAGCCCGCCATGCGGGCCCCGTCACAACACAATTCTTCTTCCGACTGCAAATCGAACGCTGAGACCGCGGCACCGCGCGGGCCAGTTCCGCGGAATTGTGGAAGATCGGATCAGCGACCTCGCCTGCTCCGGTACAGTGCGAGCCCGACAAGCCCAGCGCCCATCAGAGCCAGGACACCCGGTTCGGGTACGACCTCGACGTTGCAACGTGTGAAGGTGAACGTTTCGGCGGCGTCAGTAGATTTGTTAACCCGGATGGCCAGTGTATCGAACGCGAAAGCGGCGCCGGACGAATCGGTGGCTTTATAGGTAGCGCTCCAGCCGCTACTGCTGAATGCCGCTGAAACATCCACGCTGTCGGCGGCCGACCGCACAATGCTCAATTCGAGAGTATACGGTGTGCCGGCTGTGAATGCCGGGTCGTCCGTCTTGCCGCCTCCCGATCCCAGGGAGGTGTATTGCGATGTGGAGCCCATGAGGTTCGCGTTAGCCAGGTCCGTGCGTTCGAGGAGCTGGATCGGGTTATCGGTTGTGAACGACTGGGCGACGTTCATGTTGAGCATGTAGCCCGTGGCGTTATCGCCCAGGCCGCTAGTCGAGAACGAGTCCGCTGACTGCCGTGCCAGACTCGCCTCGCTCCAGTTGTAGAGTCCGATGCGCAAGCCGCGCGATGTGGCGGGCGTGGTCACCACGTTCTGCAACGTGAAGTCAAGCGTGACCTTCAAAGCCTCCCCAACCGCCAGTTGCGCTGGACTCGCCGGCTCGGCGAAGTAGGTCATCCACATCCGTGAGCTGCTGGTCGCGGTGCCAGTCATTGCTCCCGGCGAGGCGGCAAGCGACGACGCCGATGAAGCGTACCACGCGGACTGGTTTGGGAGATTCTGTTCGGCGCGCGAGCCGTCGGCCCACGTGTCGTTGAGGAGCACACCAGCGCTCGTAGGAGCCAGAGCGCTGGAGAACAGTGCCAGAGACAGTGCAGGGAGAATTCTTGTCTTCATGATACGTACTAGTTTTCGGCCACGTAGGGCTCGTGCGTCAAGGATTATTCACGATCCGGTAATATCGGTGGTTGGTTCCCGCCAATCCATTTTGGGTGTGGGTCGTCGAGTCACTCTCAGCCGTAACGGTCGCGATCGTCGTCCAATCGCCAGTCGAGAGCGATTCGCGAGATTGCACGTCATACTCGCGCTGGGCGACCGATTCCCAGGTGAGCTTCACCGAGTCAGAATCCGGCCGTCCAATACCCGTTAGCCGGAACTCCACCGGAACTTCGAGCACCTCAACTTTGAACTGGGTGAACCTGAATTCCCTGGCAGCGTGCACGTCTCTGTTGGCCCGGATGGCGAAAGCGTCGAACCTCCTGCAGGCATATGTGCTGTCCGTCACCGAGTGTGATATGTCCAAATCGCCGCCGCAGATGCGAGTGGTCACACTGACGGTATCCGCCGCCGTGCGCGTCACGGAGAACTCGATCGTGTACTCGGTGTCGCTCACGAATCCGGGCGCGTTAAGAAAACCATCAGGTCCGCTTCCGAGCGATGTGAAGTCAGCCGTTGTACCCATCAGGTTGTCGCTGTTCAGGCTTGTCCGGGCCATGAGCTGCATGGGCTCGTCGACGATGAAAGTGCTGTAGAAGTTCTGGTTGAGCATGTAGCCAGTCACATTCTTGCCATTCCCACCGCTTGCGCTCATGCCGTCACCGGTTAGACGCGTCGCGCCATCAGAATAGTTCAGCAACGCGATGCGCAGACCGCGTTGCGTGGCGCCATCCGCCCACGTCGCAACGTCGATTGGCGTGAAGACCACGGTGACCTTGATAGCGCGCCCGACGGCCAGGTCCACCGGTGTGAGTGGATTCTCAGTGAAGTACCCCACCCAGAGCCGCGAGCTGCTGATAGAAGTGCCAAGCATATAGTTGTAATCGGCCACCAGAGAGCCCGAACTTGAAGCGTACCAGACGCTATTGTCCGCGGCCACGGGCGCGTTGTCGCGCGCGGCGTCGGCCCATACGTCATCCAACACAGCGCCGGGAGCAGTAAAATCGGGCGGATTTACCGTGAGGGTGGCTGCCGTGCTGGTGTTAGTGCCCAGATCGTTGAACACCACCACCGAGTATGCGCCCGCATCCGAGTAGAGGACATTGCGCAAGAGAAGCGTGGCGTTTGTGCCATTGGCCACGGGTGTCTTTTCGTTGAAGAGCCACTGGTACCGCAGCGGCGAACTGCCCGCAGCGGCTACACTGAATGTGGCCGCCTGTCCGAGCGTCACCACTGAGTCCGCGGGGTCCGTCACGATCCACGGAGCGACACGCCTGCCCACCGGGCCGTCGA
>JAXDCU010000428.1:0-4938 GCA_034677645.1 Verrucomicrobiia bacterium | reverse complement strand
TGCTGCTTGAAACCGACGAGCTCGCCGGCACGGCAAAACCGATCTCAGCCAGCTTGTGTCTGCGGCGCGGCGAGGTCTTCGGCGTCGCTGGCCTGACGGGCGCGGGCCGCACTGAACTCCTGCGTTGTCTGTTTGGGCTCGATCCCGTGCGGCGCGGGAAGGTCAGGGTTGGTGTCTGGACCGGGCCGGCTTCACCCACGCGTCGTTGGGCTCAGGGCGTTGGTTTCTTAAGCGAGGACCGCAAGCGAGAGGGTCTCGCGTTGTCGTTGAGTGTGGCTGACAACGTGACATTGTCGCGTCGGCTCGGTCTTGGACCGGCGGGCATTGTCTGGCCGCGGCGCCAAGGAGCGGCGGCGCGGAGGTGGATCGACCGGCTGGGCATCCGATGCAACAGCCCGTTCGAACGAGCGTCCAATCTGTCAGGGGGCAACCAGCAGAAAGTTGCCCTGGCCAGGTTGCTGGAGCATGATGTGGACGTGATGCTGCTTGATGAGCCTACGCGCGGCATTGACGTGGGCGCCAAGGCGGTTGTGTACCGGATCATCGACGAACTGGCGAGCCGGATCCAAATGGCGGGCCAGCAGGCCAAAGCCGTGTTGTTGGTAAGCAGCTATTTGCCCGAGCTGTTGGGAATGTGCGATCGGATCGCTGTCATGTGTAGGGGCCGGCTCGGCCCGGCGCGTGTGGTGTGGGAATGCGATGAGCAACAGCTAATGTTAGAGGCCACGGGCCACGAGCAAAGTCAGGGGCGCGCATGAGAGAAGGCTACGATACGGTCGCGACTTTCGGTGCTCCTCAAGTGCTGGCAAGGATATGGGCGAGTCTTCTGCTTGTAGCGGCGCTGTTTGGGATTCTTCTTTTCTTCATTCTGGCAATCGGCGGACAGAACATTGTCCGCGCCCAGCGCGCGAATCGGGAGTTGTTGGCGAGCCTTGAAAAACGAGGCGTTCCAAAGGCGGAAGCGATACGAGACCCTGGCCTTTGCAGTCCGTGGCGCGATGGTGTTGAGGCGGCGCGGCGTTTTGCTGGGCGCTGGAATCTGGAGACGATGGCACGCCAGACCACGATTGTTGGGGTCGCCGCGCTCGGCATGACGCTCATCATCATTCTCGGAGGAATCGATCTGTCGGTCGGCTCGATGGTGGCGTTGAGCACGGTGGTAGTGGCCTGGATGCTGCAGAAGTCCCAGCCAACTTCCTGGCCAGTGACTGCCGCGGTCGCGGGTGTGTTCGTGTGCATGGCATGCGGTTTTCTCAACGGGATTCTCGTGACAAGCCTGCGTGTGGTCCCGTTCATAGTGACGCTGGGAACCATGCTGTTCGTACGCGGCGCCGCCAAGGGGATCGCGCACGAACAGAAGATCGATGCCCCTGAGACATGGCTAAATGAACTTCTCGCGTCGCTGTCGCCCGAGCGGGTGTGGATGTTCGTGCCGCCGGGAGTGTGGGTGCTGATAGTTCTGGCGGTGATCGCCGGGTTGGCACTGCGTTACACGCGCCTGGGGAGGCACACATTCGCCATAGGTTCGAACGAACAGACAGCGCGTCTGTGTGGAGTGGCGGTGAACAGGGTCAAGGTCTGCATCTACACTATAGGAGGAGCGTCGGCCGGACTGGCGGGCGTGATGCAGTTTTCGCGCCTGACTGTTGGGGACCCTACGGTCGCCGCTGGACTGGAGCTTGACGTGATCGCGGCGGTTGTGATCGGAGGCGGAAGTCTGGCTGGGGGCGAGGGCTCGATAGCAGGCAGCATGGTCGGCGCGCTGATAATGTCCGTGATCAGGTCCGGCTGCGCGCACATGGGGCTGCCCAACTGGGTGCAAGAGATCATTACCGGCATAATCATCATCGCCGCCGTGGCGTTGGATCGCTTGCGCCACCGGCGCAACGCGTGACAGTGTGACTCTGCGTCGTGACATGCTTGATGCCTCGCGGCACGCTCCGCGGTTGTTGGGCGACTCGGCCGAGCTGGTGGTTGACTTTATCTATCGTTGCCAAGGGGCAGACGGCGGTTTCCTCGATCGTGCGGGCCGGAGCGACCTCTATTACACCCCGTTTGCACTGGACGGCTTGGCGGCCATGGGAAGGGACCTTCCTCACGGCAGCGTTGAGGACTACCTGAAGGGTTTTGGGGGAGGCGAGTTGGTTGACTTCGTTCATCGCTGTTGTCTTGCCCGGTGCTGGGCGGCGCTGGGTCGGCCCGATGCCTGTGGAATGCGGGACCGAATCCTGCGCGGGATTGAAAGCCACAGGACCGCCGATGGCGGATACGATACCGGTCATGGCGTTGTTTCGGGAAGCGCGTATGGGTGTTTTTTGGCGGTGGGCGCTTACCAGGACCTTGGGCGTGAACCGCCAGACGAACCTGGGTTGCCGCGGTGCATTCAAACTCTGATGTCGCCAACGGGTGCGTGTTCCAATGCGCCTCGGCTCAGTGGCGATGCCAAAGGTAAGCCGGCTCAGGAAGGCTCAACGCTGGCGACGGCGGCTGCCGTTGCTGTGCTGCGGGAGGTTTGTGGGCGCGGGCCTGGTTGCGTTGCGTGGCCGAAGTATTTCAATGCGGAGCGGACCGTGAGCTGGCTCTTTGCCCAGGCGCACCCGCGCGGCGGTTTCAGAGCCGCGCCGGCGGCGCCTTTACCCGACCTTTTGTCGACCGCCACGGCGTTACACGCGCTAGCTGGGCTCGGAGTATCGTTCAATCACGCGCGAGAATCGCTTTTGGATTTTCTTGATTCGCTATGGACCAACGCTGGCGGTTTCCATGGTCACTGGGCTGACGAAAGCGTGGATTTGGAGTACACGTTCTACGGACTGCTGGCGCTCGGTCATTTGGCCAGGAGCTGATCAGAGCACGACGGGCATTCCTTCCTCGAGCATGGCGATTTGGTGGGCAAGGCCGGTTTGCCTCGCCAGTTCGCTGAGCCGGCGCGGCGGCTCATCGATATCCTCAAACGAAAGGCGGAACGTGCCGTAGTGCATCGGGACGAGCCAGCGGGCGCGAAGTTCCCGGAATGCTCGAAGAGCCTCATCGGGGTCCATGTGAACGCTACGGAACGACTCCGGACGATACGCGCCAATCGGCAGCAGGGCGATGTCAGGGGAAAACCGCTGGCCGATTTCGCGGAAGCCGTCGAAATAGGCGGTGTCGCCCGCATGATAGAGCCGGGTCCCCTTGTACTCGATCACGTAGCCGCCGTAGCCTCTGTGGTGGTCGCGGAGCATGCGTGCTCCCCAATGCCGGGCGGGCGTGAGTGTCACGCGCAAATCTCCGCGCCCATAACTCTCCCACCATTCGAGCTCGAGGACTCGATCGAACCCGAGTCCGCGTGCGAGGTCTCCGACTCCCCACGGAACAATAGCGATTCGTGGCGACGGGAGGCGGCGAAGCGTTGGTTTGTGAAAGTGGTCAAAGTGGGCGTGAGTGAGCAAAACGATGTCAGCGGATGGGAGGTCTTCGAGGCGCAGTCCAGCGCGCTTTTGGCGCTTCATGAGGAAAATCCAATTAGCAAAGATCGGATCGATGAGCAGGTTCGATTCATGGAATTGGGCAAGGAATGAAGAATGTCCGATCCATGTCAGAGCCACTTGGCCGGCCCCGGTTTTTGGGAAGAGAGGATTCTGGTGGCAGCCGCGCCGGCGCGTAAGCAGAGGCTTCCACACCATCTCGCGGAAATACGTTCGCGGACTGAACGCTTTGGTGGGGGTAAGCTCCTTCAGCGAGCGCGGGAGGCGCCGCCGCGTTCGTCGCTGTCCAAAACCTCGAATGCCGCTCTGGTCCATGAATGACGCTACAGGGCGGCCGCCACAAGGTCGCCGACCTCCGAAGTCGAGAAACCCATGCGCCCGGCAGCGAGGCTCTTGAGCTTCTCGCGCACGGTGCCGACGACGGCGTTTTCAATGGCACTTGCGGCGGCAGATTCACCCAGTGACTCGAGGAGCATCTGGCCGGCGCAAATGGCTGCCAGGGGGTTGATGACGCCCTGGTCCTTGTACTTCGGGGCGCTGCCGCCTATCGGCTCGAACATGGAGGTTCCCCGCGGGTTTATGTTGCCGCCGGCGGCAATCCCCATGCCACCCTGTATCATCGCGCCCAGATCGGTGATGATGTCACCGAACATGTTGTCGGTCACGATCACGTCGAACCACTCTGGATTCTTCACGAACCACATAGTGGTGGCGTCCACGTGCGCGTAGTCGCGGCGGATGTCCGGATACTCGCGCTCGCCCAGCTCGTGAAAGGCGCGTTCCCAAAGATCGAATGCGAAAGTGAGAACGTTCGTTTTGCCGGAGAGCGTGAGTTTCTTGGCGCGGTTGCGCCGGCGCGTGAATTCGAACGCGTACCTGAGACACCGCTCCACGCCACGTCGTGTGTTGATGCTCTCCTGAACGGCAACTTCATTTGGCGTATTCTTGAACACGAAGCCTCCCGCGCCCGTGTAGAGGCCTTCGTTGTTTTCGCGCACGACGACAAAATCGATATCTTCGGGACGTTTGTCCTTGAGGGGGCAGAAACGGGCGTCGTAGAGCTTCACCGGGCGCAAATTGATGTACTGCTCGAGTTCAAAGCGGAGCCGCAGGAGGACGCCTTTTTCGAGGATGCCTGGTTTGACGTCCGGGTGGCCGATCGCGCCAAGCAGTATCGCCGGGAATCGACGTAGCTCGGCGACGACGCTATCGGGCATGACTTCTCCAGTCCGCTTGTATCTATCGCCGCCCAGGTCGTAGTGCGTGTACTCAAGTTTGAGTCCAAACTGTGGCGCCGCTGCGTCAAGGACTTTGATCGCCTCACGTATGACCTCTGGGCCCGTACCGTCGCCGGGGATCACGGCAATTGGATAACTCTTCATGTTTTGGCCCTATGCGGATTTGCTTGGATGTTGAGGTCTAGTTAATCTCAGCGGCGTACCGTCAAGCTTGTTGTGTCTGCTCGGGCTGTTGG
>JAXDCU010000427.1:0-5508 GCA_034677645.1 Verrucomicrobiia bacterium | reverse complement strand
TGGGACAGGCACGAGCCCACCTACGGCGACTCGCCGGCCTACAATAAGCACTTTTGCAGTCAGCTCACCGAGTTGCTGACAAACTACGGCGAAGTGACCGAGGTCTGGTTCGACGGCGCATGCGGCGAAGGACCCAACGGCAAACGCCAGGAATACGACTGGCCAAGCTACTACAAGGTCGTGCGCGACTTTCAACCGCGCGCACTCATCGCCATATGCGGTCCGGACATCCGCTGGGTGGGCAACGAAAACGGCTTGGCGCGCGAAAACGAATCAAGCGACCAGCCGATCGGCAAGGAACCATGGCAAGCCGTCTTCCACCCCGGTGAAAGCCGAATCTGGTACCCGGCCGAGTGCGACGTGTCGATCCGGCCGGGCTGGTTCTACCACGTCAAAGAAGACTCGCAGGTCAAGAGCCTCGATAAGCTCATGGATATCTACTACAAGTCCGTTGGTCGGAACTCGGTGCTGTTGCTCAATATCCCGCCGGACCGCCGCGGCCTTGTGCACGAGAACGACGCCAGCCGGTTGGCGGAATTCGGAGCCGAGATTCACCGTCGGTTCGGACGCGCAATCAGCGAAATCGCGGGACGCGGCCGGACTTTGAGTTTAAGTCTCGATCGGGCCACAACGATCGACCACGTCGTCCTGATGGAGGACATTCGGCAAGGCGAGCGCGTCAAGGACTACGTGGTCGAAGCGATGGTTGAGGGCGCGTGGAAACAACTGCGGCAAGGCTCCGTGATTGGCCACAAACAGATTATTGGGTTCGAGCCAATTGAGGTCACTGCCGTGCGACTGCGAGTAAAGCAAGCCGAGGGCGAGCCGATCATCCGCAAGCTGACGGTGCATGGCGTCGAAGGCCGCTGAACCGAGTGTCAGGGCTTGGCAAGTCCGACTCGTGCCAACACCGGGAAATGATCGCTCGGGAATTGGCCGTTCCGAGAGAATGTCACTATCTCGGCCTCAGCGACATCAGCAACGCCTCGGCCCAGAATCCAATCAATCCGCGTGTCGCCTTCGGTAGGACCTTTGAAATCGTTGAAAGTGTTCACGCCCTCGTTGCGCCGCTCGCGAGCCGCGTGCCATAGGTCCCTGAAAAAGCCGGCTCCCACGAGGATGTCGTAAGCCTTGTTAGCCCCTGCCTTGGCGTTGAAGTCCCCTACGAGCAGGACGGGCAAGCTCTTGCGCAGCCCCTCGACCCGCGCGCGGATCAGCTCCGCGCTTTTCTCGCGGGCAAGCTGGACCTGATGGTCCAGATGTGTGTTGCAGAAATAGAATTCGACGCCGGTCTGCCGGTCCAGGAACCGCACCCACGTGACCATGCGGCGGTTGGTGTTGCCCCATGTGCTCGAGCCGATCACATCCGGCGTGTCGGACAACCAGAAATGGTCGAACTCGAGCGGCTCGAATCGCTCGCGCTTGTAGAATACAGCCATGAATTCACCCCGACTCCCTCCGTCCCGGCCGGTGCCGATCCACGAGTAGCTCGGCAGGTCGTTCGCGATGTCCTTCAATTGCGCGTAGACTCCTTCCTGGGTCCCGATCAGGTCGGGGGACACCCTCTCAATGCACTCTTTCATCACCGGCCGCCGTTGCGGCCACGAATTCGGCGGAGTAGGACTTGCATACCGCAGATTGAACGTCATGACACACAAAGCGTCCGGACCGGCGGTCGCCTCAGCCGCCGAAACGCGCTTGAGCCCCGCGAACCAGACTGCCAACAAGAGAAGAACAGCGATCGATTTCATGACATCCTAATGACTCGGTACTCCCGCCCTGAATTGAACAGGGATCAACGGTTTAGGAAACCGCCGCTCTATCCATTTGAGCTACGGGAGCAACCGCGTCCACGTTGCACTCCCAATCCGTGCCTCGCAACTTGGTGGGCGATGCAGGATTCGAACCTGCGACCTACTCCGTGTAAAGGAGACGCGCTAGCCGCTGCGCCAATCGCCCGACGCCGGCAAACGTATGTATGCCTGGAATTGAGGCTCGTAGCAACGAGAAACAGGATGAGTAGTATCCGCTTCGCCAGAGGCCTGTCACAGGCCACCCTCAGACGGCCCCGGTCGACGACGCGAGGAAAGCTCGGTCCAGAACAGCATGTCCGATGAGAAAAGCCGCGTTGTCGCAACTGATCCGGTCCGTGTTGATCACCATGTCGTAGAGCAATGAGTTGTCGATATCGACTTTGAAGTGTTCCTTGAGATAGCGCTGGCGCCCGCGGTCAGACTTGACGATGTACTCCATGGCGCAACGTTGGTCGAAGCCGAGATGCTTTTGGACACGTTCAAGTCGCTTTTCGAGGGAGCCAATGAGCCTGACGTGGAAGACGTGGTTGAGTCGGGCCGTGATCACGTTCGCGCCGCGTCCGATGAGAATTACGTTTCCGAGCTCGGCCAGCTTGAGAATTGTCTCGGCAGTTTGGTGCAGAAGCGTCCACGAGGGCGGATGGAGGCCAAGAATCTCGCGCATTATCGTGTCGATGGCCGAGACGCGGTCTTCCGGCATGTACCGGGCCAGTTTCTTGGGAAGGTTGTGGTCCTCGAGGACCTTCTCGACGAGTTGCTTGTCGAACACGGTCCAAGGGCCGGGGCCAGGTGGGGCGTGCTGCTGCAAGTAGTCCGCGAGCCGTTCAGCGACAAGCCATGCGCCGGAACCTGTTTGGCGCGAGAGTGTGACCGCGAGCCTGGAAGGCGCCTGCGCCCCTCCAGACGGGTGTTCCGACGGATTCAACTGGACGTTGATGAAGGAGAGACACTTGTCTATCGCAGTGGCGGCATTCATACGCGGCGCAGTTTGCATCAAGCGCCCTACGCCGAGAAGCATAACAGTAGGGATCACCCAGGCCAATAGGGAAAGACGCGTGCAATCTTGGCGACGCGTTCCACCGCGTCCCCGTTTGTTGGGCGAAATCAGTCAACTGCTGGCACCTTAAGCGATGATTAGGCGTTTCGGCATCCGCTTGACAATTACAGCCCGCCACACACACTCAACCAGAATTGAACGGGCGCGAATCCGTGGAACCAGCGCTGACGAGCGGCTGCGCGCGCCACGGGCGAAAACATTGCGCGGTGTCGAATCGGATTCGATGCCACCCCGTCGAATGGACCACATGCAAAACAAAGCATTCACTGGCAGTTCGTACTCACACTTGAACCTGAACCCACACTCCTCGCGGCGCGCGTTTCTTCGGACCAGCGCGGCCGCTGCCGCGGCCACATTCGCATTTCCGTATGTCGGGAATGTGCTTGGCGCCAACGACCGCATCAACATCGGCTGCATCGGTGTCGGCGGCAAAGGCAGCAGCGACACCGACGACTCCGCCCGTTGCGGGGGCACGATTGTCGCTTTGTGCGACGTGGACGCTGGCACACTCAACAAGAAGGCGCAGAAATACCCGCAGGCGAAGCTCTACACCGATTTCCGCAAAATGCTCGAGGAAATGGACAGGAATATTGATGCGGTGACGCTTTCCACCCCGGACCATGTCCATGGCGTGGCTGGCGCGATGGCAATGCGCATGGGCAAACACATCTATTGCCAGAAACCCCTGGTGCAGACCGTGTCCGAGGCGCGCTTGTTTCGCCAGTTGGCCAGGGAGAAGAAAGTGGCGACGCAGATGGGCAACCAGGGCAGCGCTGGCAACGGCTTGCGCAGAGCGGTCGAAGTCATCCAGGCCGGAGTGCTTGGGCCAGTCCGCGAACTCCATGTCTGGTCGAATCGGCCGGTCTGGCCACAAGGGCTGGACAGGCCGATTGGTGAAGACCCGGTGCCGTCCGGGCTGGACTGGGATTTGTGGATTGGACCGGCGCCCATGCGGCCATACAAAGACGGAGTCTATCATTCATTCAAATGGCGCGGGTGGCACGATTTTGGCACCGGCGCGCTTGGAGACATGGCATGCCACACCGTTAACATGCCGTTCCGCGCTCTCAAGATGGGATACCCCACTGTCGTCGAGTGCGAGGAGACGTCCCCTTTGTTCGCTGAGACATTCCCGAAGACGTCCCGGATCAGGTTCGAATTCCCAGCTCGCGAAGGAATGGTGCCGCTCAAATTCTGGTGGTATGACGGCAACCCAGATGACACGTCGGTCAAAGCACTCCGGCCGAAGCCGGAACTCACCAAGGAGATTGCTGAGATGCGCGGCCGGATGCCGGGCAGTGGCTGTCTCCTGGTCGGTGACAAAGGCAAGCTTTTTTCGCCGGACGATTACGGGTCTCAGTTCTACTTGATCCTGAACGACGAGAAAGAATATGTGTCCGGCAACAATCACGAGGCTGTCAAAGCCGTCCCTGCGACGATCCCGCGATCTCCGGGTCACAATGAGGAGTGGTTTCGGATGATGCGGGAAGGCACTCCGGCGTATTCGAACTTTGACATTGCGGCTTATCTAACTGAGATCATCCTGCTAGGTTGCATAGGGATGCGGGTGGGTGTCGGACGGCGGATGGATTGGAACGGGCCGGAAATGACGTCGCCGAACTGTCCGGAATCAGCTCAGTTCGTAAAGCGTCGGAACAGGCAAGGCTGGTCGGTCTGATTTCGAGCGCCGCGCGCGACAGGTCTCGGCAGGTCTCCGGAAACGTTATGTGGCGAGAAACGAAAATGGACTGGGCCAACCGGCTCCAGTACTTCCCCCTGGCGCGTCTAGTCCTCTTCAGCGCTTGGACAAGGGTGGCTCTCGCTGTTGTGATCCTCGCCGCGGCGGCCTTTGCACTCTGCGTTCCTAAAATCTGGAGGGTGTCGCCTCCGGGCTTTTCTCCCGTGATTCGCGCGAGTGTGATTGATCTGATCCAGGCCTGGAACCTGAGCCGCCGAGCGGAACAGCAGACTGCCGCGAATCAGATCGAGAACGCACTCTACTCCTGGGGCTCCGCGGTGGCGAACAAGGGCGGTGACCCGCGCCTCCTGCGTGGTTATCTGCGCGCCGTCATGAAGAGCGAGCGGCCAACAACTCATGTCCGGCCGGTGATACGGTATTCAGATTGGTTGTTGCGTCTTTCAAAGAACGATCAAGCGGATTTGGAGCTGGTCACGCAAGTTTACGAGAAATGTGGTTTGTACGCCCAGCTAGTCGCGCTGCTTCGGCCAATTGAATCGCCCCTCTCGCCCTCTCTCGAATCGGCCTATCTGAAAGCGCTGTTCAACACAGGGCAGCAGGGCGCTTTTCGGCAGCGCTTGGACAGGAGCGGAAACCGACCGCTCATCGACCCGGAGGTGGAGCTGTACAAGGCGGCTTATGTTGCGGGCTGGGGAGCTGGCGAGAGCGCGGATGCGGCATACCAAGCGCTCGCTGCATCCGCGGTCTCGGGTCCGCATCAGGTGTTGGCCAACCGACTTATGATCGGCGTCAGTGGCCGCCGCAACGATGTTAACGCCTGCCAGCTAGCGCTGAATCGGCTCAGGAACGCGCGAGCGGACATACTCACCGACCATTCAACGCTTTGGCGTCTTTTGGTGAAAGCGGACCGCAAAGCCGAGGCCAACCAGCTAGTGGAA
>JAXDCU010000426.1:0-7136 GCA_034677645.1 Verrucomicrobiia bacterium | reverse complement strand
CCCAGTTGGACCTCTTCGCCTGATTGAGTGGGGTCACATCTAAACATTCGACATTTCAATGACTTCATCCAGTCAACCCTCTGAAGACGAAGTGTCCATGGGAGGCGTGGTTTGTCCTCGCACGCTGGCAAATGTCAAATGTTTAGATGTGACCCCAAACGTCTTCAGAGTTGATGGGAATCGTTCTGGAGTTAGATGGAGGCGGGCGATACGTTGACTGGGCGCGATTTTGGCTTGAGACATTGTGCAATCCAGACGGCGGAAGAGGGCTATTGACCGCTGTGACGGTCTGGAAGGCGACTCGGGGTCAAGTGTCCGGATAGGCGATGCGACAATGAAGAATGACAAACACGAGGGAGGCGGTATTTCACTCCGCGACGTCAACGGCACGTTGACGATGCTCACCGACGACGACCTGCATTGGTTCAACGAGGGAACACACTGCCGCGTGTACGAGAAGCTGGGCGCGCATCTTGTCGAGCACGGGGGCCGGCCTGGAGCGGCCTTTGCCGTGTGGGCGCCGAACGCGGCACGGGTGTCCGTCATGGGCGACTTCAATGGATGGAGCAAAACGCGGCACATGCTGGAGCCGTTGAACCGTTCTGGCATCTGGAGCGGTTTCATTCCAGGACTGGCGCGGGGAACGACCTACAAGTATCACGTTGTCTCGCGTTACAACGGCTACGCGGTGGACAAAGCGGACCCGTACGGTTTCTGTCACGAGATTGCGCCGAAGACGGCGTCATTGGTGTGGGATTTGTCCTACAATTGGGGAGATTTCGGATGGATGAAATCGCGAGGGCGCCGTCAGCGCCTCGACGCTCCTATCTCTATCTACGAAGTTCACCTCGGTTCCTGGATGCGCGTGCCCGAGGACAACAACCGCTGGCTGACGTACCGCGAGCTGGGCCAGAGGCTTGCCGACTATGTGGGTCGGCACGGCTTTACGCATGTGGAGTTGATGCCGGTGATGGAGCATCCATTTTATGGCTCGTGGGGCTACCAGACGACCTGTTACTTCGCGCCCACGTGCCGCTATGGTTCACCGCAGGATTTCATGTATCTCATCGATACACTCCACCAGAACGGCATTGGAGTCATACTCGACTGGGTGCCGTCTCATTTCCCAGCCGATGAACATGGGCTGGCATATTTCGACGGCACGCACCTCTACGAGCACGCCGACATGCGGAAGGGTTTTCACCCTGACTGGAACAGCTACATCTTCAATTACGGCCGGCACGAGGTCCGCAGCTTTCTATTGAGCAACGCAGTGTTCTGGCTTGACAAGTATCATGCTGATGGACTGCGTGTGGATGCGGTGGCGTCGATGTTGTATCTCGACTACTCGCGCAGGCCAGGGGAGTGGATTCCTAACCAGCACGGAGGGCGGGAGAACTTGGAGGCTATCTCTTTTCTGCGTCAGTTCAATGAAACCGTCTATCGCGAGTTCCCAGACGCACAGACTTACGCCGAGGAATCCACCGCGTGGCCGCAGGTTTCGCGTCCGGCATACGTTGGTGGGCTGGGCTTCGGGTACAAGTGGGACATGGGCTGGATGCATGACACGCTCAAGTATCTCGCTCGCGATTCCATCCACCGCAAGTATCACCATAACCAACTGACTTTTCGCAGTCTCTATGTCTTCGCGGAGAATTTTGTTCTGCCGCTTTCTCACGACGAAGTCGTGCACGGAAAAGGCTCGCTGCTGACCAGAATGCCGGGTGACGAATGGCAGAAGTTCGCGAATGCGCGGCTCTTGCTGGCCTATCAGTGGGCGCAACCTGGCAAGAAGCTGCTCTTTATGGGCGGAGAGTTTGGCCAGTGGAACGAGTGGTATCATGAGGTCAGCCTCGATTGGCACCTGGTTCGTGATGGCAACTTTCACAACGGCCTTCAGAAACTCGTGGGCCATCTGAACTGGCTCTATCGCCGCGAACCGGCTCTGCACGAAGGCGACGCAACACCGGCAGGATTCGAGTGGGTGGACGCCGACGACGCGGACCAGAGTGCGCTCAGTTTTCTTCGGAAGTCGGAGCGCACGGACGATTTGATACTGGCGGTGTTCAATTTCACGCCCGTGCCGCGTCACAACGCTCGCATCGGCGTGCCTCGTGCCGGGTTCTGGCGGGAGATTCTGAACACCGACGCCCAGGAATACGGCGGGAGCGGACAAGGCAACCAGGGCGGGGTTGAAGCTTCGGCGATGGGCTGGCACTTCAAGTCGCACTCGCTGCACATCACCTTGCCGCCGCTGGCGGCGGTATTCTTCAGGCACGAGGTGGATCAGTCATGAGTCGCATCCGCGCTCCTCGTCGGGCTGGCGGGCCTCAGGACGTCCGTGGATTCGTGGCAGACTTAGTGGTCTGTTTCTTTCGGCGCAGGCGAATTGGCAGACGCTCTTGGCCAACGGACGCGCCCGGGAGACAAATGTCTATTGCTCGCTCCTGACGCTGGAGAACAGGGCGACTACGACGACTGGATCGAACTCCACAACGCCACCGACCAGGGAGTGGACCTCACCGGACGTAACCTGAGCGATGCGCCGAACAACCCACGGAAATGGGAGTTCCCCGCGGGCACGAAGATCGCCCCTGAAGGCAACTTGATCGTGCGGGCTGACGAGAACGGTTCAGATACGCCCGGCCTGCACGCCAGCTTCAGACTCTTCAAGACAGGCGAGGAGTTGTTTCTCATCGACACCGACGCGGACCTGAACGCCGTGCTTGACCATATTGTAATTGGCCAGCAAACAACCGACCGATCCTTCGGTCGAACCCCTGCCGACATGGACGTCTGGGCGGTCATCGACCCAACCCCAGGTTACGAGAACCGGTAATCGGTTTGTGGAGTCCACTTTTTCGAGTGCGGGAATCAGCAAGCCCTGAACTGGGGATGAGCCAACAGGCCTTCCCACGTTTCCGCTGTAATGGGTGCCTGGCGGTAGAGCGGCTCACGCAGTGGCTCGGCGCTGGTTGAGCGCCTTGCTCGAGTCAGCCAACGCCGGTCAAGCGGACGCGCGATCAAGTCAGGCGTGTTGGTTGCGATCGTGGTTTCCTCCTTCTCGCCGCTGGCTTGGCCGGTTCCGACATAGAATCCGGCCAGCAAGAGCGAGACGCGCAACATCGTGCTTCGTGAGTACGTCGCCAGGGCGCAGGGACGGGAAGAGTCCAGCAGCAGGAAGAGGTTTTCGAACAGCCGCAGCGTCCACATTTCAGGGTTGCGCGCCGGGGAGAACGGATCGAACATGATCGCATGCGGCGCGTTCAGACCGAGAGCTGAGTGCGATTGCACCAGGCTTGGGAAATCGCAGACGTGTAGCTCCCAAACGAGTCGCCGTGGGCCCTCCTCGATATTCACCCGACCGCGATCGAGCAGTTCTCGCGTGACTGTTTCGTAACCGGCGAAGTATCCAAGGGCTTTGGCGTGGTCGAGTGCGAACCGCAGAGGCTCAGTTGTCCGGTCGAAACTCAAAACCCGAAGCCCGCATGCAATCGATTTGGTGGCGCGGACGAGTGTGAGCGCATTGGCGGCCGCGCCCAGCCCGACATCCCACACCTGGAATTCCACGTCGTGATTCCGGATGCGGTCGGGCAAAGCCAACTGACGCACGTAGAGAGTCTCCGCCTCGGCCGCGGGGCCAATCACGGGATGGAACGTCTCGCGCTCAGCCACCGCCCTGATGCTGAACACGCCGCTGGGAAGTTGGACCAATCTGTAGCCTGGTTCGGCAGTGGTCTTCATTTCGAACCCGACTGGTTAGAGCCAAGACAAGGGAGTGACGGCCGGTTGTCCACGCTGGTCACTCGGAGGAGCGGGCCAGAAGCCAAAGCACATCGGCAAGCCGGTTCAGATACGCGATGATCTCCTTGTTAGGAAGTTGATTCCGTTCTCTGAGAGCGCAGACGCGGCGTTCCGCGCGGCGGCAGATGGTTCGAGCCATCTCGATTGCGGCGGCTGGAGGGGGCGGACCGGGCGTTGCCCATCCTTTGAAAACACCGAGTGGCGATTCAAGTTCGAGGACAAGCCGGTCGAGCTTGGCTGTATGGTCCGCGGTAACGACGCCGAAGCCGTCTTGTCTGTAGCGGCCGAGGTCGGCGGGGTCGGTGGCCAGCTCGCCCATCAATGTGACAAGATCGCCCTGTATGGCGATGAGCGCGTCGTTCACACACGGAGGAGGGGACGAAGCGCGTGCCAGGCCAAGGGCCGCGTTCAACTCGTCGACCGCGCCGTATGCTTCCACGCGCGGATGGTTCTTGGGAACGCGCCGGTTGTACGTCAGCGCGGTACTGCCCAGGTCGCCGGTCCGAGTTGCGATACTCATGCTGGGAGTGCGTTCTGAGGGAGATGGTATCGGTGGAGCGCTTGTGAGCGCAATAGCTGGGGGGCTTGCAGCGGTGGCGCCGCGTCGATAACAACATGCAGTTGACGTCGGGAAGGAAAGGCGCATACCGTGCGCGGGATTCTGCTGCATATGAATGCAAAGCTGCTATTCAAGATAGTCTTCATCATCGTCATGCTGTTTCTGCTGGTGCTCATCGGTTTGAACAACAAGCAGAACGTGCCGTTTAACCTGCCGCCGCTGATTTCGCGGACAGTCCATCAACCCGCGGCGATCATGTATTTCGCGTTTTTCGCCGTCGGCATCCTAACTGGAGCTGTTCTCACGGCAAGCGTCGGAAAGAAAAACGGGGCGAGCTCACGCAGGCTGTCCGGCGGCGGCAAGTAGCGCCCGCCTGCCGTTCAGCGACGCTCCACCAATCTCTTGTAGTCGAGAATGCCATCGGTGATGGCCTGCGCAAGGTCGCGACGGCGTTCCGCGCCGACCAACTGGCGCCCTTCGTCTGGCGCGCTCATGAAACCACCCTCGACAAGTACGGCGGGCATCGTAGCGTCGCGCAAAACAGCGAATCGCGCGCGGCGCACGCCGCGGTCCTCGACGTCGAGGCTGGTGACAGTGGCTTTCTGGATGAGATGAGCGAGCAGCGCGTTCTTGGAGTTCTGGGCGTTACCCCGACAAGTCTTGGTTGATCCCGTTTCATCCGGGCGCACGTTTGTCGACACGGCGCCTGCCGGCGTCAGACAGTAGCATTCGACGCCCTTTGCCTTGGCGCGGCCGTTTCCGGCCGAGTTGTAGTGCAGGCTGACGAAGATGTCGGCGTGCTGTCGCCGCGCGATTGCGACGCGTTCCGCGAGATCGACATATGTGTCATTAGACCTTGTCAGCACCACTTTGAGACCTGCTTCCTGAAGAAGGGTGCGCAATCTGCGGGCCAACAACAACGTGTGATGTTTCTCCTGCCACCGGGCCGTTTCATAGCCATTGTCCCTGCCTCCATGCCCCGGATCGATCGCAACCATATTAACGTTCTTTGACTTTTCGTTGCGGGGCGGGCTTAGCAAAGGATGCAATAGCGTCCGCAGGTCCAGAAGCGCTATCGAGACATTGGTTCCGCGAGTGACGACAGGAAAAGACAGCCACGTCATGATATCGTTGATCTGGGCCTGGCGCGAATTGAGCGTGAAAGCAATGCGCCACGACCGATTGGTCAGCATGAGATCGCGCCCTTTCGAGTCCCGGGTCATCTGCAATGAGTTCGTGCGCGCCCAGTCGGCCAAATCAACAAAGGCGCGAGCGGCGTCGCCTCCATTGCCGGCATGTCTTGTGGCGCCAAGACAGGCGCAGGCCATGAGCAGCATCAAGAGCGGCGGCGTGAATCTTGGTGGGCGTCCCAACCACGAAGACGGCCTGCCAAAACGCATCAAAGGCGCCCTCCATCCGGCGCAAACAAGACGCTTCGCGGCGTGCGATAGCAAGCTCATGACGCGTGACAGGCTGCGCGCATCGGGCGGGGCAGTTCAAGCAAAAGCAACACCAGAATCGAGACAGGTACTTCATTTGAAGATTGATGCGGTGGCGTTCCAAAGTCAGACTCATCTGGCACAAGCGACGGATTCGCGGAAGGGCCGGGCAAGGTTTTTCGAGTCAGAGTGACGAAGCCTAGAAAGAGATGAACCTGGTTGACGTGCTGTTTAACGGCGCAGGCCTGCTCTTGTGGTTGAGCTGGCGCACGGTCCGGTTCGTGAGGCCCGCGCCGGCGATGACGATCTATTCGGTGCTCAGAGAAGCGAAAAGCGGGCGATCGCGGCGGCGTCTGGCACTTGTCTGGCTTATCCTGCTTCTTGGGGGCCGCAGCATGCTTTATTGGAGAGTCGGCAGCCGGGTCGACTGGGTGCCGACCATAGGTATTGGAGCCCTCAGCCTGCCTTTCAACAGCATCTCACCGGGTAGGATGCTGGCGTTCTCGCTCGCCAGCTTCGGCCTTGTGCTGGCTGTGTTTCACATGTGGCTGTTGTTGATCGATGTGATCAACCGACACCTGCCTGACAGCGACCTTTGGCAAAAGCTCGTGCGTCTGCAGCTTGGCTGGATGGCCCGATTGCCGCCGGTCTTCAAGGTTTTTGGGCCAGCGTTTATTGCATCGGGTTTGTGGGTTGCCGTCAATCCGTGGCTGGTCAGTGCTGGCATGACGGCTCGACCGTTATCGGCGGCGCATCTCTGGCAGCAGGCGTTTGTTGTGGGAGCCGGCGCATGCCTGGCTTACAAGTACCTTATTGTGCTAATCCTGTTTCTTGGAGTCATGCACAGCTACTTATACCTGGGCAACTATACGTTTTGGACATTTGTGGGCGCTACCAGTCGCAATCTGCTGAGTCCACTCCACCGTTTGCCTTTGCGTCTGGGTCGTGTTGACTTGTCGCCAGTCCTGGGCATTGCTGTGGTCTGGCTTTTCTTCACGGGATGCGAACAGATGCTTGGCTACCTGTTTACCCGATTGCCTTTGTGAACTCGCCCTGGCTCGCTCAACGCCCCGATGCGGTCACGATCGCAGTCAATGTCCATCCGCGCGCCAGTCGGAACTTGGTGGGCGATGTGAGTGGCAGTGAACTCCAAGTGCGGATCGCGGCTCCGCCTGTCGATGACGCGGCTAACGATGAGTTAGTGTGTTTTCTCGCCAAGGTCCTAAACTGTCCGCGCAATGCAATCCAAGTTCGCCGCGGGTGCCGATCCAGGCACAAGTTGATCGAGATAAGGGGTGTGGAGGCTGGAGTTGTCCGGGCGCGTCTGTCGGGTG
>JAXDCU010000425.1:0-14270 GCA_034677645.1 Verrucomicrobiia bacterium | reverse complement strand
ACTGGAGCAGTCCGCCCGAGGCCGACGCCAGGCGCTGGCCATCCGGCGAGAACGCCAGCGGGCGGCCACTCGTGAGCAGCCGCTTGTGCCCAGTCAAGGTCCGCAGCTTCGCGCCGGTCTCAAGGTCATAGATGACAATGTCTTTGCTATAGCCCGCGGTGGCCACCCATCGGCCGTCTGGCGACGGTTCCGCAGCATAGAGCTGCCATTCGCCTTGCGTTGGGAGCACGGCCTTGGCTTCGCTCTGGCACAGGGCCCAGAGCCAACGCCAGTCGGACCCGCGCAAGTCCTCGGCGCCAGGCGGCGGACGTTGGGTGTCGAGCAAGGCCCGCGCGACATCGAGGTTGCCCACGTCCCAAGCGCGGAAGGCTTGGTTCATCCGCGAGGCGTAGAGGCGGCGTTGGGCCAGATCACGGGCGGTTCGCGCCTGCTGCCCTTTCCACGCCACCCCGACGAACCCGATCAGGATAGCGAGCGCGGTCGCCGTGGTCAGGGAGGCCACGAGCGGCTTGCGCCGACACCAACGCCACGCCTTGGCGACCGGGCCAATCGGTCGCGCTGTAATGGGCTCATCCCGCAGAAAACGGCCCAGCTCATCGGCTACGGCCTGGGCGGTGGGGTAGCGTTTATCCGGCTCCTTCTCGAGGCACTTGAGGCAAACGGTTTCCAGATCGCGCGGCACGCTTGGATTCAACATGCGCGGCGATACGGGCTCGGTATCCAACAGCAGGTGCAGGGTCTCTGTGAGCGTCTCGGTCACAAACGGCGCCCGGCCCGTGAGCAGGTGGTAGAGTGTCCCACCGAGCGCATACACGTCGCTGCGCCGGCTCACTTTGCCGCGCTTGGCTGCGGCCTGCTCCGGCGGCATGTAGTTGGGCGATCCCAACAATTGGCCACTCAAAGTGAGTGACGAGTGGTAAGTGGCCAGTGAGGAGTCAGAGCCGAGGCGTTTGGCCAAGCCAAAGTCGGTGATGCGCGGCTGGTCAGACTCGTCGATCAGCACGTTCGACGGCTTGAGGTCACGATGGAGAATGCCGTGCTCGTGGGCGTAGTGCACGGCTTCGGCGATGGTCTTGAGGTAAGCGGCCGCGCGTCGGGCCGGCGGCGGCTGCTGACTGACCAACCGGGAGAGCGGCGGCCCGTTGACGAAGTCCATTACCAGGTACTGTTGCCCCTGGTGGATGCCGACTTCGTGGATGCTGACGATGTTTGGATGCTGCAGACTGCCGGCGGCGGTCGCTTCGGTGCGAAACCGCTGCACGTACTCCTTGCTCGCCAGCGGCCCGAACAGGAGCATCTTCACGGCGACAATGCGGTCCAGACTGATCTGCCGCGCCTTATAGACCGCGCCCATGCCACCGCGAGCGATCTCTTCGAGAATCTCGTAGTCGCCAAAGTGCTGGCGGAAGGGAGGCTCGCCTGCGACCGGCGGAAAGGAAGTCCCGGCGTCAGTCCGCTCGCCTGCGGAAGCGGCAGACGCCACTGTGGGAGCCGCTCCGCTCTCCAGCGCGTGGCCCAGGGCGCAGCAGAGACACACCTCACCAGCCACGCCACTGCCCAACGGCGTGCCGCATACCTTGCACCGGCGGTCGCCGGATGGCTGTGACACACTCATACGCTTGCCGGGCTCTATTCTCTACTGCGGGAAAAGCGGCCAAAAGTTGCAGAACCACTGGCCACCTCTCGCCCGACAGGTTATTGACTGATCACCGCGATCAAATGGCGCAATTCCTCATCGACCTCCGCCGCCGTGGAGACCGTGTGAGCGATTTCCTCTCGCACCAGTTGACGATGACGCTGGCGCAGCCGATGAATCAGCGACTTCACCGCGCTCTCGGTCACACCGAGCCGCCGGGCAGCTTCCGCGTAGGACAGGGGGTTTTGCTCGCCGGGTTCAAATGTCTTCAGAACTTCATACAGGGCAGCCTCGCCGGCGGTGGCATACTCCGAGCGTAATCGAGCGAGCGCCTGATCGAGAACCGTCTGCGCCCAGCGGCGCTCGAACGCCTTCTCCGGGTCCAGTTCATCCGCCGGTTCAAGCCTGTAACGATCTTCGGGCGCCTGCTCGTCCAGCGCAACGAAGACCTGGCCGCCGCCGCGTTTCTGGGCGGTGGCCCGCTCCTGCTCATCTGACAGAAAATGGTTCAAGGTCAGCAGCAGGAATGAGCGGAACCTGCCTCTGGCCTGGTCGGCTTGGGCGGGGTAATTCCTCTTCAAGAGCCGGAGGAAGAACTCCTGAGTCAGATCCTGGGCGTCCTCTGGCCCGTGGCCACGCCGGCGGATGTAGACGTAAAGCGGATACCAGTAGGTGCGGCACAATGTCTCGAGGGCCTCGAGCGCCTGTGGCGAATCGCCGTGACCCGCCGCCAGCACCACGCTCCAGTGCGTGGTGGCAAAGAACCCGTCCGGCTTGGGCGAGGGCTCGGTTCGATCGCTCGGGCCGGCCATGCGCGAACAATGGGGTGCGGCTCATGAATTGCAAGCGCAAGATCGCGGACTCCAGACCTCTCTTGAAATAGACTCATGCTCCTTAGGAAAACCACGGGAAGCCAACGCGAACGGCAGAAGTGAAGTCGCACGTTGGTCGGGTTGCCTAGGTCGCGAATTTGGTCACAACCCCGAATGAACCGCCGACCGTCCGTGACGAGCGAAGCCGAACTTGGACGGGGTGCAAGCCAAGGGGCGGTTACCGACAATTGCCTACATCACGGACTCCGAAGCGGGGTCGAATCGTGCCGCAGGTCGAGAATGATCAACACGCGTTTGGCACATGTAAACACTGGCGTTCCTCGCGTTCTGGTCTCTTTTCCAAGTGATTGAGGATTGTTTGTGCGGCACAATCCCCCTGGGTGCCTGGAACAGGCCAGAAACCACTGGCCGCAAGAAGGCGCAGAATCCCAAAGAGGTTCCTTCTTGAGGCTCTTTGGCGAGTTGCCCTTCTCGGGCGGGATGCGTCCCGGATCTGACGGGTCATGACCGTCGCTCCCGGCAACGGAGCCGACAACTCACGGCGCTTGCAGCAGGTGAAAGACTCTCATGAGGTCGTTCGCCGGCACGGTCATCTGCTGCAAACCGGGCAGCACTAACTCTTCGACCGGCACCCAGGGGCCCTGAACGGTGGGCGCGCCCTCGACGGTCCAGTTCACACCAGCCGGGGCGGGCCAACTGAGCTGCACTGCCTGCGCAATCCCTACCGCGGGGACTTCAAACTTCCGTACTTCGAAGTTGTCGAACGTCGCGACTGCGGCAGGTTGCTGGCCATCGTCATTGTATTGCCACACGCCGATACACGCCCCGCCTCCGGTGATCGGCGCTTCCGTGATGTCCGGGGACAGGGTGAGGCTCATACCGGACAGGCTTTGCAGTTCCGCCGACGTGAGGGCGGGATCGGGGTTCGGCGTGTCCACGAAGCTGCGTTCATAGAGCACCACGTCCGGGTTGGCTTTGTCCAATATGCGGGTGGTGACGATCACGTTCGCCTTCGATTTCGTCAAAGCCAAGCTGAGCACCACATTGGCGTTCGGCACCTCCGCCTTCTCGTAGAAGAACATGATGACCGGCCCCCAGGGCAGGCTGGCTGACCATTTGCTCACGGCCACGAAGTCATGACCTTTGAAGGCAGAGTAGAAGCCGGAGATCGAGTCGTTTGCCACGACCAACCTGGACGCGGTGGCGCTTGTGCCCAAGTCAACCAGGTCCACGCGCGCTTCGAGGGTCTGGCCGTCAGCCACCGTCCAAGTGTACTTTCCACCGAAAGTATAGGTATCCATCACATTCCTGGTGGTCACGCCGGGCCAGTGGCCAGTAACCACGAGTTGACCGTCGGTCCTGGCGTAGGTGTGTGTGTCAGGTCCCCAACACAGCCAACCTGGATAGCAACTCCCGCTGGTCGCCGGCCCGGTGAAATCGCCGATCACCTGATTCGTGCTGATGGGTGGCGGCTTGATCGTGCCCGTGTAGCCGTAGGGGAGGCTCGAATCCATGATCGGGCCAGCCGCCCGCGTCAGCGTTTCCTCGACGCGCAACCCGTCGATCGTTCCGCCCCAGCCGTAACCAACAATGTGCAGCTGCAGACTGCCGTCCGCCCCCATCGTCCCACGGTAGCTCGTTTCCCACATCCCGCCGTTGGCGGTGAAGTTGGCCCCGCTCGCATCCCATGTTCCGACTTCCTGATAAGCCGCGCCGTAGAGGAGTGCCGAGCCATCGGCTTGGGCGCCGCCGTTCACGAACACCGTGCGACGCCCGGTCACGCGCGCATCGGAACACTGCACGCGCACCAGATGGGCGTTGCCGCGCATCCCCACCTGGCCGAGAGCGTTGGTGCACCAGATGCCGGGAAGGGGCGCGCCGATAACCCAGCCCGTGCCCGTGTAGTCCGTATCAGCTCCCAGCGTCGAAGCGGCGAGCAAGAGCAGGACGGTGCTGGCACAGCGCGTGAATCCCAAAAGCTGGTGCATTGCCGAGTTGTGTCGTAGCGGTTTCATTGGCTTAGCCTTTTGTTGAGTGCGGTGGCTGCGTTCTCTGTTTCGAGGAAGCTGATTTCGGCGGAGGCTGCACCGCGAGCAAGCCAGTCGCGTCTCCGCTTCCACCTCATTACAACGGGAAAGTCGCCAAATGGTTACAGGACTTCGACGTCGCTGCGTGGACCAAGACGCTGCCGCGGCCACCGACCCTCCAGTCCGCGCGAAAGCGCTTTGGACTGCGCCAGCGCCCGGCCTTGCCCCACCACCGAATCGAGGGCTCTTCCTTCCCTTCGTTCGCTTCCGTGAAAGCTCATCGCGGCACCCCTCCGTTTTCGGCGGCCCGGATTTCCTCCCAAGAGGGCGCGCGCCAGAGGTGCGTGACCCCGGTGGCGGAGGTGGTCGCGAGCGTGCTCTCATCGGGCGAACAAGCGATCTGGAAGAAGAACTCGCCTTCCCCCTGCAGGGCGAGGATTTCCCTCTGCGTCGCAATGTCCCACAGCTTGACGGCGTCTGCGGCTTGATAGCCGCTCGTGGCAAGTCGCCGGCCATCGGGCGAGAACGCCGCGCTCCAGACCCAATCTGAATGACCACGCAAGATCGGGAGTTCCCGGCCTGTGACCAGGTTCCAGAGCCGGACCTCGCCGCGGCCGCCCGCTACGGCCAGCACGCGGCCCTCGGGCGAAAAGAGCAACGCGGTCACGGCTCCCGCGTGCTTCAGGATCGTCGTTTCGCGCCCACCCGAAGGAAAGGGTGCGAGCCGCACCACGCCGTCGCCGTAGCCCGTGGCCAGGAGTCGGTCGTCCGGCGAAAGGTCCACCGAGTAGAGGTTCAATGACTGAATTCCCACCAAACCTACTTCGCCCCAATCGTCGGTTCGCCAGATTCTGACAGTGGGAGTCTGATCGTTGCGAACCGTGCGGACGAAGAGGAAGCGGCCGCTTCGGGAAAAGCGGAGGTCGCCGAACCATTGGAACGGGATTGTGAGCGTCGTGACGAGGTGTCGGTCCGTCCAATCCCAGATGTTGACCTTTCCCGAGGTGCTGCCTGCCGCCAGCCAATTCCCTTCCGGCGACAGCGCCACACCCCAGTGGTTACTGCCCAGAGCGATGAGCCACTCCACGCATCGCACCGAGCGGGTCTCCCAAACTCCGAGCGTCCCCTCCCGATCGGTGGTTATGAAACGCTGGCCATCTGGCGTAAAGGCGAAGCCGAACCGGCGCACCGTTTTCGGGTCGAGTGACGCGGATGCGAAACTCGGCGCCTCCAGACCCGTCTGGGAGCCGACCCCGTAGGAAATGGTCAAGGTGGTGTGGCTGAGTGGCGCGCGGGTGGCGGTCAAGTCCCACAGACAAGCCAGGCCTTCCTCGCATCCGCTCGCAAGCGTTCGGCCATCCGGCAGGAAGGCCAGAACCATGCCCTCACCCTCGTGCCCCCGCGAAGAGTGAAGTTCGGCTTGGTCCGCGATCCGCCAGACCCGCAGGGTGCGGTCGGCGCCAGCGGAGGCCAGGCGTTGGCCGTCGGGTGTGAACGCCAGCCCCCAAACCTCGCCCTTGTGGCCAATCAGTTGCCCGCGGCGTTCCCCCGAGTTGGCGTCATAGAAATGGATGAGCCCACTGACATCGCCAAATCCAGCGGCGAACACATCGGAGTTTGGCGAACAGGCCAGCGCCGTGACGGCACTGCCCGTTGGAGTCAGGTTCGTGATCGTCACCACCGAACCCGTCCGCCAATTCAAGAGGCGAATCCGGCCGTAATCTTCTCCAATTGCCAACCGGCTGCCGTCGGGCGAGAATTCCACGAGCCCGGCGCCCCCGTGTCGGGGAGGCGGCACCGGGAAGTTGGTGACGGTGTGGTCTGTTGCCCACTCGACGAGACGGATGCCTCCACGGCTATCGAAGGTCGCCAACAGCCTTCCGTCAGGAGAAAACGCCAGGGACCTGACCGATGAGGGATTGGAAAGCGTGCGACGGATCTCGCGCGCGGACAAGTCCCAGACCTCAACCGTCGGTTCGCCCTCCGCATTGCGGGCGCTCACGGCCAGCAGATTCCCGGCGGACGATAGCCGCAAGCTGTCAATCCGGTCTGAAGTGCGTAGCTCATTCAGCATCCGCTTGGACATCAAGTCCCATATCGCGATTCTGTTGGCTCCGGTTTGCGCCGCCAGCACTCTTCCATCTTGAGCGATTGCCATCGCCCCGATCCAACCGGGATTGGGCTGGAGTCTGACCGACTCGCCAGCCTGGCAGAGCTGCCACAAATGCCGCCATTCCCAACCGCGCAAGTCTCTGTCGATCTGAGATTTGAGATTCGCGCTCTGAAATCCGTTCCGCGGGCGGTGTTTGTCCAGCAGGCTCTCCGTGAGCCACGGGTTGCCTGCCGCCAGCGCATGCTGTGCCAGCAGCATGTCGGAGGCGTAAGCGTTTTGGCGCGCGGACTGTTGGGCGGCTTCGGCACGGGCTTGCTGCGCCTTCGCCGCGCGCCATTGCCACGTCACGCCGACCATTCCGAGCGTCAAACTCAGCAGCGCCGCGCTGGTGGCCAGAGCTAAGCGCGGGTTCCGCCGGCACCAACGCCAAGCCTTGCCGACTGGGCCCAGCGGGCGAGCCAGGATCGGCTCGCGCTCGAGCCATCGCCCAAGGTCGTCGGCCAAGGCCAGCGCGGTGGCGTACCGCCGGTCAGGTTCCTTCTCGAGGCACTTCAGGCAGATGGTCTCCAAATCGACATGCAGCCGTGGATTCAGCGCGCGCGGCGAGACCGGTTCCGTGTTGAGAACCTGCTGCACCGTGTCCGCCGGGCCTTCGCCCACAAACGGCGGGCGACCCGTCAACGCGTGGTACAAGATCGCTCCCAGCGCATACACGTCGCTGCGCCGGCTAACCTTGCCCCGCTTGCCGATGGCCTGCTCCGGCGGCATGTAGTTGGGTGAACCCAGCACCTGGCCGCTCACAGTCTGTTCAGAGTGAAGAGTGGAGAGTGAGGAGTCCGTCAGGCGCTTGGCGAGACCGAAGTCGGTGACGCGCGGCTGATCGTTGGCGTCGATCAAGATGTTCGCCGGCTTCAAGTCGCGGTGCAGGATGCCGCACTGGTGGGCGTAGTGAACCGCTTCGGCAATCGTTTTCAGGTAGCTCACCGCCCGCCGCCAATCTGAAATCTGGAATCTGAGATCTGAAATCATCCAAGCCAGGCTGGGTCCCTCGACGTAATCCATCGCCAGATAGTGCTGGCCTTGACAGACGCCCACCTCGTGGATGGCCACAATGTTGGGATGCTGCAATGCGGCGGTGGCTGACGCCTCGGCGCGGAACCGCTTGACCGATTCAGGGGGGGCCTGTGGCCCGAACAACAGGAGCTTGAGCGCGACAATCCGGTCCAGGCTCTCTTGGCGGGCCTTGTAGACCACGCCCATCCCACCGCGCCCGATCTCCTCCAGTAATTGGTAGTCGCCGAAATGCCGGACCTTCGCGAGGTCTGGCGCGGCGGCGTCCTCAAACAGGCTGTCGGCCGATGGTTGCTGGTCTGGCGGCGGCAACTCGGCCAACTCCTCAAAACCGAGCCGGTAGAGGCAGCGGGGGCAAAAACCCTTGGGAGCGTCAGGCGGGAGTGCCGTCCCGCAGACCGAACATGTGCCGAAAGCTGACATCGCCTGCCATCTATTCATTACAACGGGAATCAAGGACAACCGTTACACCGACCATGGTCTACCAACCGCCGACCACTGACTGCCGATCCCTGACCACGGGCCGGCTTGCTCACCGGCTGACGATCGCGAACAAGTAGCGCAATTCCTCTTCCACCTCCTCCGGGCGCGTCACCGTATGTGCGATCTCGTCGCGCAGCAGCTCGCGATAGCGTTGCCGGAGCCGGTACACGGCTACTTTCACCGCCGTCTCGCTCAAGCCCAATCGTGTCCCCAGTTGGGCGTAGGTTTCCATCGGGTCCTCCCCCAATAGACAGCCTTTCAGTTCATTAAACCGCGTGTCGCGGTCGGCAACGACGGCCTCCTGGCGTTGCCGGTCCAGGACACGATCCAGCAGGTCGACGGCCCAGCGCCGCTCGTATAAGGTTTCCGGGCTGGCATCGACTTGCGCTTCGAGTTGGTAGCGCTCCTCCGCCTCTCCCAGGTCCAGCATCACTGGAGCGACCGTGCCTCCGCGTTTGGCCGCGCGCGCTTTCGCCCGTTCATCGCTGAGGAAGTGCTTCAGGCACACCAGAAGGAACGAGCGGAACCGACCCTTCTCCGGCCCCACGCCGGCCAGGAAATCCTTGGCCAAAAGGTGAGCAAAGAAGGCCTGTGTGAGGTCTTGGGCATCTTGTGGATTGTAGCCTCGCCGACGCACAAAGACGTAAAGCGGATACCAGTAGCTGCGACAAAGTGCCTCCATCGCTTCCGCGGCCCGTGGCGATTCGCCCTTGCCCGCCGTTAGGACGACGCTCCAGTGGGTCGTGCCGAAAACGGCCGCACCGGTTCGGCGGCTCTCGTCATTGCTCGCAGCGGCAGCCATGAATCCACCATACCAGAACTGCGCCCGTCGTCAGAGGTAAAAATGGACCTGCCTCCCTGCCGGTACCGCGTCCACTCCGTTCAGGGCTTGGGATCGACGTGCATGCGTCCTGACCAGGAGCTGGCCGAGAGAATTCAGGCAAGCATCTGGATGGGAGCGGTCTGCAGGGTACCCCGGGCTGGATTTGTCCGGTGGGTAGTCCAAGATCTTGGGTTGAAGTTGGGGGAATAGCCCCAGAGAAAGGACTCGGACCTTGAAGGCGCCGGTTAACGTCAAAGAGGTTCAACCTCAAAAGCCCGCCGTCGGCATTCCAGGCTGGCCATGCCGGTCCTCGCCCCGGCTGGGCCAGCGGCCATCGGCGATAAACGCCGATGAACCGGAATCGTCTCTGAGCCAACAGCTCTTTGCCTACACTTGACGACAGTGGACAGGGCGATATGCCACCGCAGGGCGATACCAGTCGGGAATGGCCAAATCGCGTTAGAGCGTTGGAAACAATGACTGTTCTGACGTTCTAGCTACTCACGAAATCGGTAAGGACTGTCTCTGCGGCACAACATGCAGTTGGTGGAAGTCGAAGAGGCCTTCAAGCACCTCAAGGGTGATCTGGCGATCCGGCCGATTTTTCATCAACTCCAAGCGCGGATCGAGACGCATATTTTTGTGTGCTTTCTGGCCTACTGCGTGCAGGTGAGTCTGCGTCATCAGTTGCGGGCCAAAGCTCCGGGACTGACGGTGCGGCAGGTGTTGGAGAAGTTCGGGCGGATGCAACTCATGGATGTGCACTTCCCGACGACCGACGGCCGGGAGCTGATTTTTGTGCGCTACACCCAACCGGAGAAAGACCAGCAACTATTGCTGGCGCAACTGAACTGGGAACTGCCGCCACAGTCGCCGCCAAGAATCACGGCAAAAAAAGAGTTGGGAAATGGCTACAGACCTTTGCCAAGCCAATCTTGATTTTCAACAACTTGCGCATCCCACCAGCCTCCAGTAGCGAAAGACAGGCTAACACAAGAGCCAGGGCCGTTTCAACGCCGACGCAACGGTGGATTTCTACGGAAGCAAATGAAGGAGTTGAACAAGAGCCCCAGCCGCAGAAGAGGTAGTCAGCCTCCCGGAGGGCTTCGAAGGGGGCTTCCACGTGCGCGACGGCCGCGTGAGCAGGGTTCAGAAAGTCACCCCGGCGGCGAGAACAACCGTCGGTTTGCTTTCGTCCGGGTTAAAGACGTAGGTCGTGAAACGGAATTCCTTGTAGTCGAGACCCACCAGGAACCCGCGCTGGATGTCCCGGTCGGTCTCGTAGAGGCGCGTGCGTTGGGTGGCCATGCCGATGCGAAACCAGTCCACCGGCCGCACGCTGAGCTCGGACCAGTTGTAGAAGAAATTGCCCGACGAGCCGGCGGCATCGAACACGTATTCGCCCTCGCTGTACAGTTCGAGCTTCCACCACGTCACGTCGAACTTGTAGCCGGGCGCGACGCCGTTGAGATCGCCAAACGCGCCGCCGATCATCGGCGTGAAAGACCATTCGACTTTCTGGCCGCCGCCGAGGCTGTAGCCGAGCCAGGCGGAGCCGGTGTTCAAGGATTCGTAGTTGTAGCGCGCCTCGAGATGCAGCCAGCCCCGGTCCGCCGTGAACGTGGGTTGGACGTAGTCGCGGCTATCGGGAACGAGGTAGCCCATGACGGAGGCCGAGAAGGACCACTTCTTCGCCTCGTCGTCGATGGTGGGAGGCGGGAGGTTGGTGGCGGCGGGGGTATTAGTCATCGTTTGGGCCAAGGCGTGACCCATACCCAGAACCAGCGCCGCGAGGATTGGTGACGTTGAGCGCATGTGCTTAGCCTCCCAGGGCCATCGTAAGGGCCACGAGCCCGGCCCCCAAGCCGACCATCGCGATGCCCGTCAGCCACGGGCGGTTCTCCGCCACGCGACCAAAGGCGTAGCCCGTCACGAAGAGCAGGGCGACAGCGACCGCGTTGGAGACGCGCATGGCCCGCGCCACATCATCGATGAAGATGAAGGGGATTGCCACTGGGAAGGTGGTGAGGATGACCCACACGGCCACGGCCACGGCGCCCAGCCAATCGTCTTTGCCCAGGCGCGGGCGCGGGGGGGGATCGGGCAATTGCGCCAGCTTAAGGCGAATGGACTCCAATTCCGCGGGGCCGAGAGCGGCGGCCACCGTCGGCGGCAGCGCGTCGGCAACGACGCGGTGGGCGTCTGCCGGGGTCACGGCCTGGTGCAAGGCGCGCCACGCGCGGAGTCCGCGCCCTTTTTCACTGAGGCAACCCATGAGATAAAGCAGGCCGTCGATGATGCCCCACGCGATGTTGCAGCCCAGGGCGCCGATCAGCACGGTGCGCACATCATTCCGCCCGGCCTCCGCCACACTCAGCCCGCCGGTGAAGGTGAGCACCATGATCAATCCGAAGAGGACCTCGGAAATGCGATCGTAGGGTTCCAGCACGCGCTTGGAAACATTGGGTTTATCAGAAGGCATAGAGCAATCGGGGTTGGCATTCTCCCTTTGACCCTGCGTTCAGTCAGTGGGACCGAGGCGGCAACAGATAGAGCGTCATGGCGAAGATCAGGTAGACCATCAGCAGCAACACCCCGACGAACCACGCCGAGCGTCCGCTGTTGGTCACCAGCGACACGGTGAGTGTGGCAATGAGCATCATGACCACCGCGCCCGGCCAGAACTGCAAGTCCATCGGCATCGGCCCGATGAAATAGCTTGCGAGCACCAGCACCGGCGCGACAAAGAGCGCGATTTGCGACGAGCTGCCCAACGCGATGCCCACGCTCATGTCGAGCCGGTTTTTGCGCGCGCCGGAAAACGCCGTGGGCATGGCTGACGCACCGCCGACCAGGGCCACAATGATGAATCCCACGAAAGCCGGAGTCATCCCGAACGTCTCCGCCGCCTTCTGCACTGACTCGACGAAAATCTCGCTCACCAGCGCCACCAGCACGGTGACACCACCCAGCGTGGCCAGGCCCAGTCCAATGGGCCAGGGCGTTTCACCGGCCTCGCCGTGCCCCACGCTGGCAAAAAACTCGCGATGTGTCTTGAGCGAGAACAGCATGCTCAGTCCGTAGGCTACGACGAGCAACACCGCCAACCCCACGCTTAACTTCTGGGTGAACGTAGCCGCTTCTTTGAAATCGACATGGGAAACCATCGAAGGAATCAACAAGGCGACTGTGGCTAGGAAAAGCAGGCCCGCTTGCACATGGGCGCTGACCCGGTTGTATTCCTGCACGTGATGCTTGAGCCCGCCCAGCAGAAACGAACCACCCAAGATAAACAAGCTATTCGTGACAATCGGGCCCGCAATGGACGCTTTCACCAGCATATGCTGTCCGGCACGCAAGGCGGCCAGCGCAATGACCAATTCCGCCAGGTTGCCCAACGTGGCGTTCAGCAGGCCCCCGACCGCGTCGCCCGTTTTGGCGGCCACGGACTCGGTTGCGCGCGTCAGCAGCAAGG
Source organism: Verrucomicrobiia bacterium (assembly GCA_034677645.1). Taxonomy (GTDB): domain Bacteria; phylum Verrucomicrobiota; class Verrucomicrobiia; order Limisphaerales; family J093; genus JAAYVR01. Next base: position 1,809 of record JAXDCU010000425.1, on the reverse strand, counting down.
TCAGGGGCAGAATGGCCAGCACCGACAGCACGAAGAGTAGGGTGTGCGCCTCGGGCTTGAGCATTTCGGCGGCAAACACCGCCGGCAGGAAGACCAGCAGCCAGAGCAGCGGATTGTGACGGATTTCCTTCAACAGTTGTTTCATAAGGTCAGGTTGGTTTTGGTTCGAAACGCGACGCGTAAATCCTGCTCGCCACCGCGAAAAACAGGCCGGCGGACAATCCGCACATGAGAATGCCGGTCAAACCTTCGATTGGCGCGAGCATTCGCCAGGGCTTCGGCAACACCAGATCGCCATAGCCAACCGTCGTATAGGTGACTCCGGCAAAATAGAAAGCCGACTCGGCATCCGGCAGACATTCCTGCCACAAATAGAACCATCCCCACACCCCAATTTCCATCACATGCATCAGGATCAAGCACCACGCCAGGCGGATGAGCAGCCAAGTGATGGGCCAGAAACGCGCTGGTGGCAGGGCCTGTGACTTCAACAACGACTGCAAGACCAAGGTGAACCCGACGGCATGCACGGCCATGGTGACGGCCACGAGAACACCAGCGATAAGAAGCGTTACAAACATGGCCAAGGGCTGAAATGCGCAGGAGATGGCTGAGGAACATGCCGGCGAGGACGCCGATTGAAACCGAGCCCTCGTCCCAAGGCACGTCGGCTGAGTTCGGCGGCGACGTCCCGGGTGCGTCGGCCGCGGCAGAGCGAGACCCAAGGCCGCCACGTCGAGCTGGTCCACGAACTCGCGCCAGAAACGGGCCAGATGATCGAGCAGCACCCAGTCTTTGAGGGCGACAGCAGAAAGAGATTGCCGGCCGTAATCGGCAGCGATCGGTCGCGCCAGGCATCCTCTGACTCTGATGCTGCCAACTCACATGGCAGTTTGTCGGTCTGTTGAAATCCAATTGGGTTTGAATCACGGCGACTACTCATCTCTCAGGGCTTTTCTTGCCAGCTCGGCCCCGCCTCCCTGACGCCGCCGCATTCATTTCTTCGATCATACTATTGACGGGAATCCCATGAATCCGATAGCCGGCATCTTCCGTCAGGAGGTCGTAGGAGCGAGTCTCGCCGCGATGGGATCCCAAGTAGGTCACTTTCCGGCCAGCGATGATTTGCCCCACCTTGATATCCTGGGCTCGGATTCCGTCTAGGCGGTGCATGCCGCAGAGGTCCACGGCCGCGCCGTCGGAAAAAATGACACGGAGAAAAACGGTTCGGGAATTCTCCAGGTAGCAGTGCTTCTGCAAGACAAGCACGGGCTTGCCGGAAAAACCGATCACGGAATCGCCCGGTTCCAGTTTTTCGACGGGCCTCGGTCCGGCAGGAGTGTCGACAAGTGTGCGTTCCGGAAGACAAGCGAAGTAAAGTTTGACTCCGGCGTAGGGCACCGCGGCCCCGACCAATGGGCCAATCAGCCCGCAGCCGCAGAGACTGGCCGCCACCAAGAACAGGGCGAGCGGAGCATATTGTGAAGGCTGGTTCATGCTCGTTTCGAGTCACCGAACCGCTTCAGGTAGCTCCTGAGGGCCTGTTCGAGGCATGAAATACATCCCGTCGCGGCCCAGCATCTTGCCCCGCACCGACTTCTGAATCAGTTGCAGCGGTTCAGGATTCATGCTCACCCGCCACAGGCGAATCCCCATCTGTTTCAGCTTGTTCTCCGACTCGGTCAGCATCTTGAGCGCGGTGCCTTCCGGGTCGGGTATGGCACTGCCATCAAGGACAATCACCCGCGGCTTGTGTTCGTAAACCAACGGCCACAACGCCGGCAGCTTAATCATGCCCGCGCACGGCAC
>JAXDCU010000424.1:0-2590 GCA_034677645.1 Verrucomicrobiia bacterium | reverse complement strand
GCTGGAGCGCGGTGAACATCCGCGTGCGCCTATTTCGGGCTCGACGCAAATTGCGCGGGATTCTAGCCGCGCTTCTCGAACACGATGAACTCGATGGACGGCAAGCTTGAACGGCTTTTCACCATGGCGCGGCCGGGGATCGACCCTCCGCGTCGTGAAGCGCCGCCTTGGTTTGCGCGGCGCGTGGTGCGGCTCTGGCTTTCAGCCAACGCGGAATCGGCCAGCCAGACCTCGTGGCGCCGCGTGACTCGATGCGGGCTGGGGCTGGCAGGCGCGGCGATGGTTGCAAGCCTCGCGCTGAACTGGCGCGTTTGGTGGCATGCCGATTCACCTGAGCAGTTGGCTTCGGAATCCGTAGTCTGGCTTGCTCTCCCAAAATGAAAACGTTTGTCAAAAACGCCGTGATCGTCGCCATGATATTCATGGCTGGAGTCGTGACTGGCAGCGTCAACTCGATCGGGGTCGGGCAACGTTTGGCCGAGCAACGGCTTAGCATCGATCATTTCCACGCCACGCTAATGGGTATCCTCAGGTCCGAGCTGAGCCTGACTCCGGACCAGACCCGCCGCGTCGAGCCAATCGTCCGCCAAGCTTGCGAACAGTACCGCGCCTTGGTGACGGAAACCGCCGAGCGCGTGACCGGTCTTGTGCGGAGCGCGAATGCCCGCATTGCCCGCGAGCTGACGCCAGCTCAAGCAGAACGTCTCAAAGAGCTCGAAGCTGAACGCGAGCGTCTCGCCCGCCAAAAACTTGAAGGCGAGTCGCTGGGAAAAGACTTCTTCGGAGACTGAGATCGCGCTGGGAACGGAATAGACATGAGGACGAACAAATTGCGTTTGCTCACACATGGAACTCGGAATGGCGGGGTGCTGAGAGGCGGCACTCCGCGCGTGGCGCGCATGCAACACGGCTTTACTCTCATCGAACTGCTTGTGGTCATAGCGATCATCGCCATCCTCGCGGGGATGTTGTTGCCCGCTCTTTCCGGGGCGAAGATCAAGGCGCAATCCGCCGGCTGTCTAAGCAATCTCAAGCAGATTCAGCTTTGTTGGCAAATGTACGCGGACGACAACAACGACAACATGCCCCACAATGTCGCAATGAACCCCGGCGACCTTGAAAACCGAGGCAACTGGAGGTCGGACCCAGGCTCGTGGCTTCAGGGCAACGCATGGACCGACACCACTCCCGACAACATCAAGAAAGGAGTGTTGTTTCGCTACAACAACGCCGTTGGCATCTACCGTTGCCCGGCTGACAAGTCTTCCGTGCTCGATCAGGGCCGATTGCCGCGGACTAGAAGTGTGTCCATGAGCATGTACATGAATTGGCAACCTGATCCAAACGATGAGACATATTCGACCTGCTGGCACCGACTCAGCCAGGTCCAGAATCCCGGCCCCGCGCGCGCGGCGGTATTCATAGATGAGAATGAGAAGAGCATCCAGCAGACCGCTTTTGGCATCAACGCCCCCGATCTACTCACGTTGTTTGGGAGCACGGTGTGGACCTGGGTGAGCTTCCCGGCAACGCGGCATGGGGGAGCGGGAACGTTGAGTTTCGCGGATGGCCACGCTGAGCTGTGGCGCTGGCACGAACCGAACACTGTTCGAATCGCCAGCCTAAACGATTGGATCGTGATGAAGCCTGCTTTGCCGAATGCCGATCGCGATCTCTCGCGCTTCTTCAAGGTGATCCCCGAAAAAGTGCCCGTTCAGTAAAACGTCTTGGACCGCGGTCAATACCGGATCGTGCGGCGAGAAACCGGCACACGAAAAGGACTGGTGTCTCCGCTGCTGGCGTGCCCGCAAAAAAGGCTGGTTTCGTCCGATTGAATCCCAATCGATTGACTCGCTATGCCATTCCGCGTAGATGTCGCAGGAGCGCCGTCGTCGAGCTAGTGCTTGGCCGGTGGCCAGCATGGAACGCGGCTTGGTTTTCAACATCCAGAAATACTCGGTGCACGATGGACCGGGCATTCGCACGACTGTCTTTCTGAAAGGCTGCCCACTGAACTGCGCCTGGTGCCACAACCCGGAAGGCATCTCGCCACAACGGGAGCTGGTTCTGGTTGAAACTCGTTGCGCGCGGTGCGGCGCATGCCGCCGAGCATGTCCTCACGGAGCATCGGTCGCCGGAGAAGGTCCCCTTCCGCCGCGCCATGACCTATGCACCGTTTGTGGCGCCTGTGTTCGAGCGTGCCCTACTGGCGCGCGACAGGTGGCGGGTGTCGAAATGACCGTGGCTGACGTCCTCGCCGAGGTCGCGCGTGACAGTGTGTTTTTCGACGATTCATCCGGGGGTGTGACGTTTTCCGGAGGCGAGCCGTTGCTGCAGGACGCTTTTCTGATGCGATTGCTTGAGGCGAGCCGCGCACAAGGACTCCACCCAGCGGTGGACACCTGCGGTTTTGCGCCCACCGAGACTCTGCTCTCGATAGCGCGACTGACCGATTTGTTCCTTTACGATCTCAAGACAATGGACGACGCGAAGCACCGTCAATTCACGGGCGTGTCGAACGACGTTATCCTCGAGAATCTTATGGCACTGGATCGCGGTGGGTCTGATATCTGGATTCGGATTCCGCTTG